>JBOHME010000070.1:0-22978 GCA_050729795.1 Allostellaceae bacterium
GCTTCCAGGTGTACAAGCAGGTCTGCTCCGCCTGTCATCCGGTCACCCATCTGCATTTCCGCGACCTTGCAGCGCTCGGCTACTCCGCGGCGGAGGTGAAAGCGATCGCCGCCACCGATCAATGCACCGCCGGGCCGAACGATCAGGGCCAGATGTATCAGCGGCCGTGCCTGCCGGCCGACTCGATCCCCGGACCGTTCCCCAATGAGGAGGCTGCCCGTGCGGCGAATGGCGGTGCGCTGCCGCCCGACCAGTCGCTGTTGGTCGCGGCGCGCGCCGGCGGCCCCGACTATGTCTATGCGATCCTCAACGGCTACCAGCCGGCCCCGTCCGGCGTCACGGTGCCGACTGGCAAATATTACAACGAGTATTTCCCGGGTCATCTGATCTCGATGCCGCCGCCGCTCAGCGAGGGGGTCGTCACTTTTGCCGACGGCACCAAGGCAACGGTGCCGCAGATGGCGCACGATGCCGCGACCTTTCTCACTTGGGCGTCGCACCCTAATCTCGACAGCCGGCACGAGGTCGGCGCCAAGGTGTTTCTGTTCCTGATCGTCACGGTCGGCATCTTCTACGCGGCCAAGCGCAAGATCTGGTCGCGCGTGCACCACTGAGGTGTCGATGAGCGCCCCGGTGATCGGCATTATCGGGGGCAGCGGCCTCTACGAAATCGCCGGGCTCGCCGATCCGGTCTGGCGGCGGATCGAAAGTCCGTTCGGAGCAACCTCGGACGAATTCTGCTTCGGCACGCTCGACGGTCATCAACTGGTCTTTGTGCCGCGCCACGGGCGGGGGCACCCGCTGCCGCCGTCGCAGATCAACTTTCGCGCCAATCTCGACGCGCTGAAGCGCTGCGGCGTCACCGATATCGTTTCGCTCTCCGCGGTCGGCAGCTTGCGCGAAGACCTGGCGCCCGGCGATTTCGTCGTTATCGACCAGTTCATCGACCGCACCTTCGCGCGGGCGAAAAGCTTTTTCGAGGCCGGCTGCGCCGCCCATGTGTCGATGGCCCGCCCGGTCTGCGGCCGGATCGGCGACACGCTGCTCGCGGCCGGAGCAGCAGCCGGGATCGCGCTGAAGCGTGGTGGCACCTACCTCGTCATGGAGGGGCCGCAATTTTCGACGCTGGCCGAGAGCCGGCTCCACCGCGCCTGGGGCTGCGACGTGATCGGCATGACCAACATGCCCGAGGCCAAGCTCGCCCGCGAGGCGGAAATCTGCTATGCGACGGTGGCAATGGTCACCGACTACGATTGCTGGCACCCGGGTCACGACGCGGTAACCGTCGAGATGATCATGGGTGTCCTGACCGCCAACGCGGAGGCCGCGAAGACGCTGGTGCGCCAGGTGGTGCCGCAGCTCGCTGTGCACCCCGGCCCTTGCAGTCAAGGGTGTCAGCGGGCGCTCGACCATGCGCTGATCACCGCCCCCGAACGGCGCGACCCGGCGCTGCTGGCTCGGCTCGACGCCGTGGCCGGACGCGTGCTGCGGCGCGCCAGCCCCGTGCCGGCGGGTTGAGATGGCGCGGGCGGCTTGAAATGAATGTTGGCGGCCAGGCGATGCGCACGATCTGGCCGGCGCCGAACCAGCGGACGGTCGACATCATCGACCAGACGCGCCTGCCGCACGAATTGTCGATCGTCACGCTCTCATCGCTCAGCGACGCGGCGCATGCGATCCGCACGATGCAGGTGCGCGGTGCGCCGCTGATCGGTGCGACCGCAGCCTATGGCGTGGCGCTGGCGATGAGTGCCGATCCTGGCGAGACCGGGCTCGAACGGGCGGCGACGATCCTCGGCGCGACCCGTCCGACCGCGGTCAATCTGCGCTGGGCGCTGGCCGAGATGGATCGGGCATTGCGGCCGCTCACGCCGCGATGCAGGGCCGCGGCCGCGTTTGCACGAGCCGGGGAGATCGCCGAGGCTGATGTCGCGATCAACCGCGCGCTCGGCGAGCACGGCGCGACGCTGATCGCCGAAGCCTGGCGGCGCAAGAACCGCACCGGGCGTGTCGAGATGCTGACCCACTGCAATGCCGGCTGGCTCGCGACGGTCGATTGGGGTACCGCACTCGCGCCGATCTATCGTGCGCACGATGACGGGCTCCCGCTCCATGTCTGGGTCGACGAGACCCGGCCGCGCAATCAGGGCGCCAGCCTGACTGCGTGGGAGCTCGGCCAGCACGGGGTGCCGCACACCGTCATCGCCGACAATGCTGGTGGCCACCTGATGCGGCAAAAGCTCGTCGATCTATGCATCGTCGGCACCGACCGGACCACCGCCGCTGGCGATGTCGCGAACAAGATCGGCACCTATCTGAAGGCGCTGGCGGCGCATGACAACGACATCCCGTTTTATGTCGCATTGCCCTCGCCTACGATCGACTGGGAGATCGAGAGCGGCGCCGACATTCCGATCGAGTGCCGCGACAGCCAAGAGGTCACCCATATCGAAGGGTGGAGCGAGGAGCTTGGCCGGCGCGTCGCGGTTCGCCTGACGCCCAAAGACAGCGCCGCGGCCAATTATGCGTTCGATGTGACCCCGGCCCGGCTGGTCACCGCGCTTGTTACCGAACGCGGCATCTGTCCTGCTTCACGATCGGGTCTTCTCGAGTTGTTCCCGGAGCATCGGGCATGAGCATCGATCCGGCCTGATTTCCGGTGGCTGCCCTGCATCATGCAACTGTGCCTGCATCATGCGACTGTGCCTGCATCATGCGACTGTGCCTGCATCATGCGACTGTGCCTGCATCATGCGACTGTGCCTGCATCATGCGACTGTGCCTGCATCATGCGACTGTGACGACAACCCCGACTTAGCGGATCCCGACCACGGCGCCGCTCATGCAGGTCGCAATCGTGCCGGAGAGGATTGAGCGCAGCCCGAGCTCGACGATTTCCTGCCGCCCCGGTTCCCCGCCCGTCCCGTCCCTCGCCTGCCCCCGTCCCTCGCCTGCCCCCGTCCCTCGCCTGCCCCCGTCCCTCGCCTGCCCCCGTCCCTCGCCCGATATCGGCAATCGATCGTGCCGTGGTGCCGTAACCGATATGCCGCGGCCTGCCCGGAAATCTTCGCGGCCTGCCGCCGCTTGCCGTAAGCTTTCACTTGGAGCGGAGGGCTGGCGATCATGCGCAACGGCATAGCGGGCATCGACCATGTGATTATCGCCGCCCGCGATCTCGAACAGGCGCATGCAGCATGGCGCAGGCTCGGCTTTACCCTGTCTCCGCGCGGCCGGCATATCGGCCAGGGCACCGCCAATTACTGCATCATGTTTCCCAGCGACTATCTCGAAATTCTCGGGATCGTCGATGCCTCCGACCGGGTCGAGCGCCTCGCGGCATTTCTCGAGCGGCGCGAGGGGCCGATGGCGGCGGCCTTTGCCCCGGCCGGTAGCGCGGAGGAGGCCCGTGCCGCGCTGCTGCGCCGGCAACTGCACCCGTCGGAGCCGCGCGCGCTGGCGCGCCGGACCGAGCTCGCCAACGCGACGCTGATGCCCGGCTTCAGCCTGGTCTCGCTGCCGGCCGACGAAACTCCGGGTCTCGACAGCTTTCTGTGCAGCCATCTGACACCGGAGCTGATGCGCCGGCCCGAATGGCTCGTCCACCCCAATGGGGCCAATCGGCTGAAGGCGATCCATGTCCTGGTCGACAGCACCGCGCCGCTGTTGGCGGCATACGACCGGCTGTTCGGGATCGTCCAGGTGACGACCACCGATGCCGTCGCCACGATCCGTGTCGGCCGTCAGCGGATCGTGTTTGGCACGCCGGACGATTTTCAGACGATGCATCCCGGCGTCGAGCTCGATCGCGCGTTTGCGCGACCGGGGATCGCGGCGCTCGAACTCGCTGTCGAACGGATCGAAGCGACCGCTGCGCAGCTGGCACGCGCGGGGGTGGCCTTTACCCGCATGCCCGATGGTGACCTCGCCGTGCCGGCCCGCGAGGCGACCGGCGCGATCCTGCTGTTCACCGCTTGAGCGGGTGCGGTTTTCCGTGAGCGCCAGCGGCATAACGCCGCCGGACGGGTTGGCGATCGCCGAGCCACCCCGTATAACGGCCGAACCGCGCGCCGCGTAAGCGCGCCGGCGATCAAGGGTCCGTTAGCGAATATTGGCAGATGCCGCTCTTCGTGATCCCGTTTCCCGCGATCGATCCGGTAGCTGTCGCATTCGGCCCGTTTGCGATCCGCTGGTACGCGCTCGCCTATATCGCCGCACTGGTGATCGGCTGGCGCTATTGCCTCTTTCTCGCATCGCGCCCACCGCATCTGGTCACGCGCCAGGATGTCGACGATTTTCTCGTCTGGGCGACACTCGGGGTCGTGCTGGGCGGACGCATCGGTTACGTCCTGTTTTATAATCTCGGCTATTATTCTGCCCATCCGCTGCAGTCACTCGAAGTGTGGCATGGCGGCATGTCGTTTCACGGCGGCGCCATCGGGGTCACGATCGCGCTGATCCTATTTACGCGCCAGCGCTGGATCCGCCTGTTCTGCTTTTCCGACATTATTATCGAGGCAGTGCCGATCGGGCTGTTTTTTGGCCGCATCGCCAATTTCATCAATGGCGAGCTGTTCGGCCGGCCGAGCACTGTGCCATGGGCGATGATCTTTCCGAATGGCGGGCCGATCCCGCGGCATCCGAGCCAGCTCTACGAAGCGTTTTGCGAAGGTATCTTGTTGTTTGTGCTGCTGCTCATCGCCGAGCGGCGCGGTGCCCGGCGGCGGCCCGGTGTCGTCACCGGGCTGTTTCTGGTCGGGTATGCGATCGCGCGCATCTTTGGCGAGATGTTTCGCCAGCCCGACCCGCAGATCGGATATCTGATCTTCGGCACGACCGAGGGCCAGCTGCTGTCGATCCCGGTGCTGCTCGTCGGCGTCGTCCTGATCTGGTGGGCGCGGCGGTCGCGAGCGGCGAACGGCAGACCGTGACCCGATCCCGGCTCGCCGAGCGGATCGCGCGCCGCATCCGCGCCGAGGGTCCGCTGTCGGTCGCCGCCTATATGGCAATGGCGCTGCACGACCCAGAGCTCGGTTATTACGCCCGCCGCCGCCCGATCGGCGCCGCCGGCGATTTTGTCACCGCACCCGAGATCAGCCAGGTGTTTGGCGAGCTTCTCGGCGTGTGGTGCGCCCTGATCTGGGAGCGGCTCGACTGCCCCGACCCGGTGGTGCTGGCCGAACTGGGGCCGGGCCGCGGCACGCTCGCCGCCGATCTGCTGCGGGCCGCCGCGGTGCTTCCGCAGTTTCGCCGGGCGCTGCGGCTGCACCTCATCGAGACGAGCGCGCCGTTGCGCGCCGAGCAGAAGAGCCGCCTCGCCGCTGCCGATCCGGCTCCGGTGTGGCTGGACCGGGTCGAAGATCTTCCGGGAGGTCCGCTGATCCTCGTCGCCAACGAATTCCTCGACGCGCTGCCGATCCGCCAGCTGGTTCGCGCGGAAGAGCACTGGGCGGAGCGGATGGTAGCACTCGATCAAGACGGCCGGCTGGTGTTCGCGCGCGGACCCGAGAGCCCGGTCGTCGACCTCTTGGTGCCTCGGACGCTGCGCCGCGCTGCACCACCTGGTGCGATCTTCGAGATCGCGCCGGCGGCGCTGGCCCTCGCAAAGGCCCTCGGGGCGCGGCTAAAGCTCGTTCCAGGGGCCGCGTTGTTTGTCGATTACGGCGATGCTGCGAGCTGGTCGGGGCTACCCGGTCCGGGTCCGAGCGGTTCGGGACCGAGCTTGCGCGGAGTTCGCGATCATCGACCGGTCGATGTCTTGGACGCGCCCGGGACCGCCGATCTCAGCGCCGATGTCGATTTCGCCGCGTTTCTCGAAGAGGCTCGCGCGGCCGGAGCCGAGACCTGGGGACCGGTGTTGCAGCGCTCCTTTCTGCAGACGCTCGGCATTTCGGCCCGGCTGGGCCGTCTCGCGGCGGGTGCGAGTGCGGCCACGCGCCGGCAGCTCGAAAGCGGTGTCGCACGTCTGCTCGATCCGGCACAGATGGGCTGCCGGTTCAAAGCCGCGGCGCTGATCTCACCGGGGCTCGGAGTGCCCGCAGGTTTCGACTTGGCAGAGGTGCGGCAATGACCACGCTTGCCGCGTTCACGCTCGCCAGGCTGGCGACAGCAGCCCCCGAGGTGCGCCATGCTTTTTTCACCCGCGAGGACGGGATCAGCGAGGGATTGTTCCGGTCGCTCAATTGCGGTTTCGGCTCGGGTGATGCGGTTGACCGGGTGATGCGCAATCGTGCGATCGCGATGGACCGCCTCGGGGCGACGGCCGATCGCCTGCTGACCTGCCGGCAGGTGCACGGCACGAGTGTCGTCATCGTCGAGCGGGGCTGGCGGCACGACAAGGCGCCCGCGGCCGACGGTATGGTCAGCCGTGTTCCCGGTCTGGTGCTCGGGATCCTGACCGCCGATTGCGCCCCGGTGCTGCTGCACGACCCAGCCGCCCGGATCGTTGCCGCCGCGCATGCCGGCTGGCGCGGGGCCTTCTCCGGTGTCGTCGAGGCAACGGTGGCGCAGATGGAGGCGCTCGGCGCCCGACGGGGCCGAATTCGCGCCGGCATCGGCCCTTGCATCGGCCGCGCATCCTACGAGGTCGGCCCCGAGTTTCCGGGCCCGATCCTCGCGCAGAACCCGGCCGCGCGCGCCTATTTCAACCCCGCCCGACGGGCCGGTCATTTCCTGTTCGACCTCGCGGGCTATGTCGAGCACCGATTGCGCGCCACCGGGGTGGCAACGGTTCAACGGGTGACCGCGGACACCGTCGCTGGCGAGGAGCGGTTCTTCAGCTATCGCCGGGCCTGTCTGCGCGGCGAAACCGGCTATGGTCGCATGCTCTCGGCCATCATGCTCGACCGCTGATCGCGGTGTGGAGCGGCGGCGGTGATAGCGTTGCCGCACCCGCGTGTCTGTGGTGCCGGCATCGCGATCGGGTTGTTGCTGGCGGCCTGCCAGCCACTGCCGCACCCGTTTGCCGACGACGTGCCAAAGCCGGGTTCGCCGCTGCTGAGCCTGCGTGACGACGCCAGCGTCGCGGTGGTGCCGCTCAAGGGTGAACCGCGCGCCACCGCCGAAAAGCTTGCTGCGGCGATGGCGCTGGCCCTCCAGCAGCGCAACATCGCCGCCAGTGCGCGCGCGGTCAGCATCGCCAGCTACCAGCTCGACGGCCGGATAGAGGGGATGCCGCCCGACGGCGACCAGGCGGCGGTGGTCGTGTCGTGGGTGCTGCGGGCTTCGTCGGGCAAGGCTCTTGGCGAGCGGGCCGAGCGGATCGAGGGCAAGATCGAGGATTGGCAGCGCGGCGAGAGGGCCGCTGTCGCCCGGCTCGCCGCGGCCGGAGCCGACGAGATTGCTCCGATGCTGCTCGGCAAAGCCCCGGTCGAGGTTGCCGGCGGCGGCCGGACCCGGCTTCTGGTCCGCGGCGTCGATGGAGCGCCCGGCGATGGCGGCAGCGCGCTTGCCCATGCCATCACGATGCTGCTGCAGCGCCAGGACGTCAGCGTGGTATCGGGGCCGCAGGTGCCGGCCGATCTCCTGCTCTATGCCGAGGTCGATGTCACCAAGGCCAAAGCGGGGATGCAGCACGTCAAGATCGTCTGGCATGTGCGCCGCGAGCACGGCGGTGAAATCGGCACGGTAACGCAACAGAACGATGTTCCGGCGGGCCTGCTCGACGGACCTTGGGGCGATGTCGCCTATACGATCGCCGATGCGGCACAGAATGGCATCATGGCGCTGGTCGACCGCGGCGCGCCGGCGCCCGGCGGCCCGTCGTGAGCGCGGCGGATACGTGCGCGCGGGATTGCCAGGCAGCACCGGCATCGTTACAGTGCCGGGGCATGAAGCCGCGGGACCGGGCCCGCCGGCGCCGATGATAAGGCGGATGAAAGTCCTCGCCTGCAACAGCAATCGGCCGCTCGCCGAGGCGATCGCGGCATATCTGTCGGTGCCGCTGACCAAGGCCAGCGTGCGCCGGTTTTCCGACATGGAGGTGTTCGTCGAGATCCACGAAAATGTCCGGGGCGAAGACGTATTCGTGATCCAGGCGACGTCCTATCCCGCCAACGACCATCTGATGGAGCTGCTGGTCAGCCTCGACGCCTTAAAGCGCGCTTCGGCACGGCGGGTGACCGCGGTCATCCCCTATTACGGCTACGCTCGGCAGGACCGCAAATCAGGCTCGCGCACCCCGATCTCGGCCAAACTCGTCGCCAACATGATCACCGCGGCGGGCGCCGACCGGGTCTTGACCCTCGACCTGCATGCCGGGCAGATTCAGGGGTTCTTCGACATTCCGACCGACAATCTGATGGCGGCGCCGGTGCTGGTGAAGGACATCCTCGACCACCATTCGCGCCGCGAGCTGGTGATCGTTTCGCCCGATGTCGGCGGGGTCTATCGCGCGCGCCACATCGCCCGCCGGCTCGACGCCGATCTGGCGATCATCGACAAGCGCCGCGAGCGGGCCGGCCTGTCCGAGGTCATGAACATCATCGGCGACGTGCGCGGGCGCAGCTGCATCCTGGTCGATGATATCGTCGATACCGCCGGCACCTTGTGCAACGCCGCATCGGCGCTGGTCGAAGCCGGCGCGCTCGCGGTCTACGGCTACGTGACACATGGCGTGCTCTCGGGCGGCGCGGTGGCGCGGGTGATGGCCGCGCCGCTCGAAATGCTGGTCATGACCGACAGCATCGTTGCCACTGAAGCGGTAAAAGAGGCGCACAACATCCGCCAGGTCTCGATCGCGCCGCTGATTGCCGAGGCGGTCCGCCGGATCAGCGAGGAGCGCTCGGTCTCGAGCCTGTTCGATTAGACCCGGCCCGGCGGCGGTCAGTCCGACAGATCGCGTCGGGCGGGCCCGCATGCGCCGCGCCAATTTCCGAACCCGTGCTGGCCCCAGGCTTTACCCGCACAAACTGCCACCCCCGCAACGAGGAGCGAGCGTCGATGCCCGAGATCACCACCCTCAGCGCCGAGCGGCGCACCCACGCGGGCAAGGGGGCGGCCCGCGCCACAAGGCGGGCCGGGCGCGTTCCCGGCATCATCTATGGCGGCAAGACCGAGCCGACACCGATCAGCCTCGAACCGCGCGCATTGTCGCGTGCGCTCGCCAAGCGCGGCTTTTTTGCGACGCTCGTCGATCTGTCGATCGACGGCACTGTCGAGCGCACCTTGCCGCGCGAGGTGCAGCTCCATCCGGCGACCGACGAGCCCTTGCATGTCGATTTCATGCGCGTGGCGGCGAGCACCCGGGTCACCGTCAGCGTGCCGGTCGTCTTCGTCAATCACGAGCTGTCGATCGGGCTGCGCCGTGGCGGCATCCTGAACATCGTGCGCCACGGGATCGAGCTCAGCTGTCCGGTCGAGAACATCCCGGACCATCTGACCGTCGATCTCGACGGGCTCGATATCGGCGACAGCGTCCATATCAGCGCGGTTGCCCTGCCGGAGGGCTGCCGACCGACGATCACCGAGCGCGATTTCACGATCGCCAGTGTGGCACCCTCCTCGGCCGTGCGTGAAGAGGCAGCGACTGCGGCGACCACGGTGCCGGTTGCCGCCGAGCCGACGCCGGCGGCCTGAGCTGCACGCAGACCGGTTGCGGCATTGGTGGACGCACTGCGATGCGCCTCATTGTCGGGCTCGGCAATCCCGGCGCCCGCTATGCGCGCAACCGCCACAATGTCGGCTTCATGGCCGCGGACGCGATTGCCCGGCGCTATCGGTTCAGCGGCTTTCGCGGCCGCTTCAAAGGCGAGATCGCCGAAGGCACGATCGGCGACGCGCGCCGGCTGCTGCTGAAGCCGCAGACCTTTATGAACGATTCGGGTGACGCGGTGCTGGCGGCGATGAGCTTCTACAAGATCGCGCCCGACGACATCGTCGTGATCCACGACGAGATCGATCTGCGCCCCGGAAAGCTGCGCGTCAAGCGTGGCGGCGGCGCCGCCGGTCACAATGGGCTGCGCTCGATCGATGCGCTGATCGGGCCTGACTTCTGGCGGGTGCGGGTGGGGGTTGGGCATCCAGGGGTCAAAGAGCTGGTGCTGCCTTATGTCCTGCAGAATTTTCCGGGCGACGAGATGACCCTATGGGTCGAGCCGCTGATCGGCGCGGTGGCCGAGATGCTGCCATTCTTGCTGTCAGGCACGCCCGAGGCGTTCATGAGCGAGGTGGCCCGCCGCTGCGCGCCGCCCGATCTCGACCCCGCGATTGCATCGCGGTAACCGCCGATGGGCTTCAACTGCGGTATCGTCGGTCTGCCGAATGTCGGCAAGTCGGCCCTGTTCAACGCCCTGACCGCGACCCAGGCAGCCGAGGCGACCAAATATCCGTTCTCGACGCGTGAGGCCAATGTCGGCCGGGTCGCGGTGCCCGACGAGCGGCTGGAGATGTGCGCCCGCCTCGCCAGATCGGCGAAAATCATCCCGACCCAGCTCGAATTTATCGACATCGCCGGGCTGGTGCGCGGCGCCTCGAAGGGGCAGGGGCTCGGCAACC
This sequence comes from Allostellaceae bacterium, assembly GCA_050729795.1. Taxonomy (GTDB): domain Bacteria; phylum Pseudomonadota; class Alphaproteobacteria; order ATCC43930; family CGMCC-115725; genus AP-15. The sequence goes on from JBOHME010000070.1 coordinate 10,492, forward strand.
AGTTTCTTGGTCATCTTCGCCAGGTCGACGCGATCGCGCATATCGCGCGGTGCTTCGAGGATGAGAACGTCGTGCATGTCGAGGGCTCGGTCGACCCGATCCGCGATGTCGAAACGGTCGAAACCGAGCTGATGCTGGCCGATCTCGACAGCCTCGAACGCCGTAGCGTGGCGGCCGAAAAGCGGGCCCGCGGCGGTGATCGCGAGGGGAAGCTGCTATTGGAGCTGATCGAGCCCGCGCTTGCGGCATTGCGCGCCGGGCAGCCCGCCCGGCAGGCGGCGATCCCGGTCGAGCGGCGGCGCGAATTGTCGGGGCTGCAGCTTTTGACCGCGAAGCCGACTTTCTACATCGCCAATGTCGACGAGGCAGCGGCGGCGTCCGGCAATGACGCGAGCCGCCGCGTTGCCGAATATGCCGCGGCCCACGGGTCCGAAACGGTCGTGATATCGGCGGCGATCGAAGCCGAACTCGCGGTGCTCGCTGATCCGGGCGAGCGGCGCGAATTCCTCGCGGCCCTCGGGCTCGGCGAGACCGGGCTCGATCGGGTCATCCGGACCGGCTATGGGTTGCTCGATCTGATCACGTTTCTGACCGCCGGCCCGAAGGAATCGCGCGCCTGGACCATTACCCGCGGCACCAAGGCGCCGCAGGCCGCCCGCGTCATCCACAGTGATTTCGAGAAGGGCTTTATCCGCGCCGAGACCATTTCCTACGCGGATTTTGTCGCCCATGGCGGCGAGCAGGGCGCCAAGGACGCCGGCCGCATGCGCCTTGAAGGTGCCGATTACATGGTCCGCGACGGCGACGTCATGCATTTCCGCTTCAACGTCTGAGACCGAGCCGCCTTGCGCGGCAGCCGGCCCAGGATTAGGGATCGCCTCGCAACCGAGACAGTAAAGATTGCGGATCGCGATCCGGCGATGATGGATACGGGACGGCTCGAAGCCTTTACCGATGGCGTCATCGCGATCGTGATCACGATCATGGTGCTCGATCTCAAGGTTCCGCACGGCGCCACCCTGGGTGCGCTGATGTCCGGGGTGCCGATCCTGCTCGCCTACGCGCTGAGCTGCGTCAATGTCGGCATCTTCTGGAACAACCACCACCATATGCTGCAGGCGACCGAGCACGTCGACGGCAATGTGCTGTGGACCAATCTGTTTCTGCTGTTCTGGATTTCGCTGGTGCCGTTTGTGATCCGGTGGATCGACGAGAGCGGTTTTACCGCACTGCCGACCGCCGCCTACGGAGCGGTGCTGTTTTTGGCAGCGGTGGGCTACACGCTGCTGCAGCGGGCGATCATCGCCTGCAACGGGCGCTGCTCCAAGCTCGCCACCGCGATCGGCAGCGACCGGAAAGGCAAGCTGTCGCTGCTGCTCTACGCCGCGGCCGTGCCGCTCGCCTTTCTCGCGCCGTGGATCGCCATCGTGCTCTATGTCGCGGTGGCGGCCTTATGGTTCGTGCCCGATCGCCGGATCGAGGCAATCATGTGACGCGGCACGGCGGCGCTGCCGCCGGAGGACCGACGCAGCCGCTACCCGGCGAGGTCCGGGTGCAGCTCGCGATACAGCGCCACGTACCGGCGCGCCGCGGCATCCCAGCTGAAATCGCGGGTCATCGCCCGCCGGATCATGCGCCGCCAGATCGCCGGCTCGCGCATCAGGGCCGAGGCCCGGCCGATCGTGGCGAGCAACGCCGCCGGGGTTTCCTCATCAAACGCGAACCCGGTCGCGGTTCCGTCCGCGAGGCTGACCGCGGTCGCATCGACTACAGTATCGGCGAGCCCGCCGACCCGGCGAACCAGCGGCAGCGTGCCGTAGCGCAGCGCATAAAGCTGGGTCAGGCCGCAAGGCTCAAAGCGCGACGGCACGATGATGCTGTCGGCGCCGGCGATGATCCGGTGCGCCAGCGCCTCGTCATAGCCGAGCTCGACCGCGATACCTGCGGCATCTGCCCGCGCCGAGGCGGCAAAGCCGGCTTCGAGATCGGCGTCCCCGGCGCCGAGCAGGGCCAGCTGGTGCCCCCCTGCGACCAGCTCGGGCAGCATCGAGAGCAGCAGATCAAGCCCCTTTTGCGGTGTCAGACGACTGACCACTCCGAACAGCGGTGCCGCCGGGTCCAGCGCGAGCCCCATACGCTGTTGCAGCGCCACTTTGGCCGCGCGTTTGCCGGTGACCGCGTCCTCGACCCCATAGGTCGGCGCCAGCAGCGGATCGTGCGCCGGATCCCACACCCGCGGATCAACACCGTTCAGGATCCCGCTCAGCACCGCGGCGCGGTGGCGCAACAAACCGTCGAGCCCCCAGCCGAACGCCGGCGTCTGGATTTCGCGCGCGTAAGTCGGGCTGACCGTGGTGATCCGATCGGAATAAAGAAGTCCGGCCTTCAGGAACGAAACCTGGCCGTAGAACTCGACCCCGTCGATCGTGAAGGCTTGCGGCGGCAACCCGAGCTCGGCAAATACGCCACCCGCAAAGGTCCCGCCATAGGCAAGGTTGTGCAGTGTGAACACCGTCGGCAGCGGCGCATCGCCCGGCGGTGCAGCAGCGAGGTAGGCGGGAGCAAGCCCGGCGTGCCAGTCGTGGCAATGCAGCAGGTCGGGCCGCCAGTGTCGATCGGCGCCGCGCGTGAGCGCCGCCGCAACCCATCCGAACAGGCCGAAGCGGCGATGATTGTCCGGCCAGTCGCCGCCATCGGGCCGCGCATAAGGATTGCCGGGCCGATCGTAAAACGCCGGCTGATCGACCAGGTAGGCGACGCGATCGCTGCCGGGCAAGCGAGCGCGCACGACACGCACCCGTTCGGACGCAAACGGGCTCGCCAGGCGAGCGACATCGGTGATGTCCTCGAACGTGTCGAGAAAAGCGCCAAACCCTGGCAGCACCAAGCGCAGATCGACGCCGAGAGCGCCGAGTGCCGGCGGTAGCGCCGCGGCGACATCGCCGAGCCCGCCAGACTTGACCCAAGGAAAAAGCTCGGCGCACGCCTGGAGAACGCGCATCAGCGCGCCCTCATCGGCGCCTCGGCCGGCGCGACGGTGGTCCTCCCGGGGCTAGAGGGCGGCGGCCGGACACGGCGCCACCGTCAAAGCCGTGACGGCCGCGCTCGGGCCAGGGCGGTGTTCCAGCACGCGCGCCGGCGGCAGTGCGATGACGACCCGCGTGCCATGGCCCTTTTTGCTGGCAAGCGAAAAGCTGCCGCCGTGCAATTCGGTCAGCCGCCGCGCCAGCGGCAGCCCGAGGCCGGTCCCCTCGTGTCGCCGCGCGAGACCGCAATCCACTTGGCCGAACGGCTCTCCGGCAATCGCGATCTCCTCCGCCGTCATGCCGAGACCGGTATCGGACACTTCGAATTCGACGCCATCCGCGGCACCGCGGCGCGCAGTCAAAACGACGGCGCCGCCGGGATCGGTGAATTTGACCGCATTGCTCAGCAAGTTGAGCAGGATCTGCTTGAGCCGGGTCGAGTCGACGACGAGCGGCGGCATGTCCGCCTCGATCTCGCAGCAAAGGGTCAGCTCCCCGGCCGCCGCCCGCTCCCCGACAAAAGCCGCACAGGCTTCGGCGAGCGGCCGCACCTCGACCCCGACCTCTTCGAAGAGTTCGAGCTTGCCGGCATCGATCTTTGCCAGGTCGAGGATTTCGCCGATGATCTGCAACAGGTGTGCCCCGCTCTGGCGAATATAGCCGACATACTCCTGCTGCCGTAGCCCGAGCGACCCTGCGGTCCCGCGCTCCAGCACCTCCGCGAAACCCAGCACCGCGTTCAGCGGGGTGCGCAGCTCATGGCTCATATTGGCGAGAAACCGCGATTTGGCCAAGCTTGCCGCCTCGGCTTCCGCCTTGGCCTCGCGCAGGTGCCGCTCGGCGATCATCCGCTCGCTGATGTCGCGGGCGGTGCCGCGATAGCCGCGAAACTCGCCCGACGCGGCGAAGACCGGCTTGCCGCTGACCGAGATGGTCTGCTCGGGCTGGCCGCCGACCCTGCGGGCATAGACAAACTCGCGAAACGGCTCGTGCTGGTCGAGCGTTGCCTGATGATTGCGCCATTTTTCCGGCTCGCTCGCCGGGTCGGCCCGAAGCTCCCAGCGGGTCCGGCCGAGGCGGCTCGTCGGATCCTGTCCGAACACCCGGATATGGTCCGAAAGGTAGGTGAAGCAGTGGTTCTGGTCGGTCTCCCACAGCCAGTCAGAACCCGTGTCGGCAAAGTCGCGCAGGCGCTCCTCGCTGGCGCGGCGTCCGGCTTCGGCGTCTTCATATTCTTGCGAGCGACGGCGCAGCGACAGGGCGGCGATATTCATCGCCCGCAATACATCGTCGATTTCAGCGACGCCGGACGGGCCCGGGGCTGGGATCGCGCCATCGGCCAGGGTTTTGGCGGCGCGCGCCAGCATGCGCATCGAGCGGATCAGGCGGCCGGCCGCGCACAGCGCCACGATGCCGCCCAATACCCGCAGCACGATCGTGGTCAGCGCGAGCCCGGCCATGGCCCCGAACTGGTGCCAATGCTGCCAGAGTTGCTGCAAGCTCAACGGCGCCAGACCGATCGCCGGCAGGATCGGCGCGGCGATCATGACGATCAGCAGCGTTCGCAGAGAATGGCGTGGTTTGACCGCGAAGCGCATTGCCGGACCGCCTTCCGCCCGGCAATAAACCCGCAAACGGTTTATTTTTGGTGAGCGACAACGCGGTGGCGCCCTGGCGCCACCGCCGACGCCATGGCCGGCGAAGCCGTGCGGTCCGGATCACCGTGGGGACGGGCTAGTTGCGGGTCTTGTCGACGAGGCGGTTTTCACCGATCCACGGCATCATCGCGCGCAGCTTTTCCCCGACCTTCTCGATTTCGTGCTCGGCGGCACGACGGCGCATCGCCTTGAAGCTCGGCTGGCCGGCGTTGTTTTCCAGCACCCATTCGCGCGCGAACCGGCCGGACTGGATATCGGCCAGGATCTTTTTCATCTCGGCGCGGACATGCTCGTCGATGACCCGGGGGCCGCGTGAATAGTCGCCATATTCGGCGGTGTTCGACACCGAATAACGCATGTTGGCGATGCCGCCCTCATAGATCAGATCGACGATCAGCTTGACCTCGTGGCAGCATTCGAAATAGGCCATTTCCGGGGCGTAGCCGGCCTCGACCAGGGTCTCGAACCCGGCCAGGATCAGCGAGGTCAGCCCGCCGCACAGCACCGACTGCTCGCCAAAGAGGTCGGTCTCGCATTCCTCGCGAAACGTCGTCTCGATCACCCCGGCCCGGCCGCCGCCGATCGCGCACGCATAGCTGAGCCCGATCTCGAGCGCGTTGCCGGACGGGTTCTGCTCGACCGCCAAGAGGCACGGCACCCCGGCGCCGCGCAGGTATTCCGAGCGCACCGTATGACCCGGCCCTTTGGGCGCGACCATGAACACATCCATGTCGGGGCGCGGCTCGATCAGCCGGAAATGCACGCTGAGGCCGTGCGCCACGGCAAGTGCCGTGCCCTCACGCATATTGGGCCGCAATTCGCCATCGTAGAGTCCCGCCTGCAATTCGTCGGGCGCCAGCACCATGACGATATCGGCCCATTTCGCCGCCTCGACATTGGTCATGACCTCGAAACCGGCGGTCTGCGCCTTTTGCACCGAGAGTGAGCCGGGGCGCAGCGCCACGACCACGTTCTTGACGCCGCTGTCGCGCAGATTGTTGGCATGGGCATGGCCTTGGCTGCCATAGCCGATGACCGCTACCTTTTTTGTCTTGATCAGGTTCACATCGGCGTCGCGGTCGTAATAAACGCGCATCCTCTCCTCCTGTAGCGGTGACGCCCCTCACCCCAACCCTCTCCGGCGCGCGGGATCCGCGCCGCGGGAGGGTGAGCGGCCTTGCACAGTGCCCGCTGCTCTATTCCGGCGAAACGCCGACGGCACCTCGGGCGATCGCGACGGCACCGGTGCGGGCAATCTCGACCAAACCCAGCGGTTCCATCAGCACGATAAAGGCGTTCAGCTTCTCGGCCGATCCGGTCATTTCGAAGACGAAGCTGTCGGTCGTCGAATCGACGACGCGGGCGCGGAAGATGTCGGCCAGCCGCAGCGATTCGATGCGCGATCCGCCTTTGCCGGCGACCTTGACCAGCATCATCTCGCGCTCGACAAACGGCCCCTCGTCGGTCAAATCGTGCACCTCGTGCACCGGCACCAGCCGCGACAGCTGCGCCTTGATCTGTTCGATGATCATCCGCGTGCCGGAGGTCACGATTGTCATCCGCGACAGCCGGTTGCGAGGATCGATCTCGGCCACCGTCAGGCTTTCGATGTTGTAGCCGCGGCCCGCGAACAGCCCAACGACGCGGGCGAGGATGCCCGGCTCGTTGTCGACCAGCACAGCGATCGTATGGCGCTCGATGTCGGTCACGGGCTTACCCGATCGTCCTACTCACACCAGCACCATGCCTTCCTCGGAAACCGGCTTTTTGGCTTCGTCCCCGGGACCGAGCAGCATCTCGTTATGCGCGGCACCCGACGGGATCATCGGAAAGCAGTTCTCGGTCTGGTCGATCGCGACATCGAGGATCGCAGCCCCCGGCGTTTCGAGCATCCAGGCGATCGCCGCATCGAGCTCGGCCGGGTTCTCGACCCGCCGCCCGGCCGCGCCAAACGCTTCTGCCAGCTTGACAAAATCCGGGAGCGCCGCGGTATAGCTCTCAGAATAGCGACCGCCATGCAGCAATTCCTGCCATTGCCGCACCATGCCCATGTATTGGTTGTTCAGGATGAAGACTTTGACCGGCAACCGGTACTGCGCGATTGTCGACATCTCCTGGATGTTCATCAGGATCGAGGCCTCGCCAGCGACATCGATGACGAGCGCCTCGGGATGGGCGATCTGCACCCCGACTGCCGCCGGCAGACCATAGCCCATTGTGCCGAGACCGCCCGAGGTCATCCAGTGCTGCGGCGCCTCGAATTTGAGAAACTGCGCTGCCCACATCTGGTGCTGGCCGACCTCGGTGGTGATGTAGCGGTCGCGCCCGCCGGTCTGCGCCGCGAGCCGTTCGAGCGCGAATTGCGGCTTGATCAGATCGCGCCGGCCGCGGTCGTAGCGCAGGCAGTCGCGGCTGCGCCAATCCTCGATCGTGCGCCACCATTGCGCCCGCGCAGCGCTGTCGGCGACCGGTTTCGCCTTGGTCCAACGCGCCAGGAGCGCCGCCACCGCCTCGCCCGCGTCGCCGATGACCGGGAGATCGACCCGCACATTCTTGTTGATCGAGGACGGGTCGATATCGATGTGGATTTTTTTCGAGCCCGGTGAAAAAGCGTTCAGCCTGCCGGTCACGCGATCATCGAACCGGGCGCCGACCGCGACCATCACGTCGCAGCCATGCATCGCCAGATTGGCCTCGTAGGTGCCGTGCATGCCAACCATGCCGAGAAAATGCGGGTCGCTCGCCGGCAACGCGCCGAGCCCCATCAAAGTCAGCGTGCACGGCGCGTCGGTCGCGCGCACCAACTCGGTGAAATGCGCGCAAGCTTGCGGCCCGGAATTGACCAGCCCGCCGCCGCCGTAGAACAGCGGCCGTTTCGCCGCGGCGATCATCTCAGCCGCCGCGGCGATGCGTGCCGGATCGGGTGTCACCTGCGGGCGATAGCTTTTGTGGCGCCCATCCTCGGGCCCGCTATAGGAAGTGAGAGCGAACAGCACATCCTTTGGCAGATCGACGACGACCGGCCCGGGACGGCCGCTTCGCGCCACGTAAAATGCTTCGTGCAGCATGCGCGCCAGCTCGCGCACATCCTTGACCAGGTAGTTGTGCTTGGTGCAGGGCCGGGTGATGCCGGTGGTGTCGGCCTCCTGAAACGCATCGTTGCCGATCAGATGGGTCGGCACCTGCCCGGTCAGGCACACGACCGGAACCGAATCCATCAGCGCGTCGGTGAGCCCGGTCACCGCGTTGGTCGCGCCGGGGCCGCTCGTCACCAAGACGACGCCGACCCGGCCGGTCGAGCGCGCATAGCCTTCCGCGGCATGCACCGCACCGCCCTCCTGGCGCACCAGGATGTGCCGCAGGGAATTCTGGTTGTAGAGCGCGTCGTAGATCGGCAAGACGGCACCGCCTGGGTAGCCGAACACGATTTCGACACCCTGGTCAGTGAGCGCCCTGACGACGATCTCCGCTCCACTGATCGGCTCGGCCGACATGAGGAATTCCCCAGCAAAATCAACAACAGTGAGCCCGCCAGCGCGCATTCGGCGGCAGGCAGGGGCGGCAACCTAATCAGCTAGGCACGACCGGTCAACAAAAACTCGTCAATAAACTGACATGAGCAGCGCAGCAAACTTTCCGAAAATTGCTCACCCAGCACAAGCCCCGCCGCCAGCTGATGCCGGAACCAGGTCATCTGTCGCTTCGCATAGCGGCGGGTCGCGCGCTGGCCGGCGGCAACCGCCATGGCGAGCGGCATCTCGCCACGCAGATGGCCGCAGAGTTCCGGCAGCCCGACCGCCTTCATCGCCGGCAGAAGGGGATCGAGCCCGCGGCGCATCAGGGCAGCGGCCTCGGCCAGACCGCCGTGCTCGAGCATCGCCGCAAAACGCGCGTTGCAGGCGGCGTAGAGTGCTTCGCGCGGCGGCATCAAGAGGATCGTCGCAAAGCGATAAGGTGGCGCCGGCACCGGCTCGGCGTGCCAACCGGAAACCGGCCGGCCGGTCGCGCGCATGACCGCATAGGCCCGCGTCAGCCGTTGCGAGTCGCCGGCGTTCAGGCGCCCGGCAGCGACCGGATCGATCGCCGCCAGCCGCCGGCGAAATTGCTCGCCACCGAGCACGCGATGCAGAAGTACCGTCTCGTTGCGAATTTCGTCGGGGATTTCCGGAAACGGCGCCAACCCCGCGATCAATACCCGGATATAAAGACCGGTGCCGCCGACCACGATCGGCAGCCGCCCGGCCGCGCGCGCGGCGACGATCTCGGCAAGCGCATGTTCGCGCCAACGGCCGGCGGAGCCGCGCTCGGCCGCGTCGAGAAAGCCGTAGAGCCGGTGCGGCGTCTGCGCGCACACCGCCGGACCGGGGCGTGCCGTCAGGATTTCGAGATCTCGGTAGCATTGCAGCGCATCGGCGTTGATGATGACCCCGTCGAGGCGCATCGCCAGCCCGACCGCCAGCGCCGATTTGCCGCTCGCGGTCGGCCCGGCGATTACCACGACCGGCGGCGCCACGACCGGCCCGTGGTCCTTGTCCCGGTCGCCGATGCCGGCGTAGGACAGGCGGCGATGCGCATGGTCGTCACCCTGATCGCCGCCTCCCGCGATCCCGCGCTGCCCCGTTTCGTGGCCGCGGTTGCCGCCGCGCTGGCGATCCCGGCCGAACCCGTCTGGCTCGCCGCGGAGACGGCCTGCGATCTTTTTCTCGATACGGACAGCCCCGCTGCGATCGCCGCCACGGTGCGCAATGTTCTCGGCAGCGCCCGGATCGATGTCCTGGTCCAGCCGCAGCACGGACGGCGCAAGCGGCTGCTCGTCGCCGATCTCGAATCGACAGTCATCGAGAACGAGATGCTCGACGAGCTGGCGGGGCTGCTCGGCATCGGTCCGCTCATCGCCGGGATCACGCGGCGGGCGATGAACGGCGAGATCGATTTTGAGGCAGCGCTCGAAGCACGTGTCGGGATGCTGGCCGGCATCGATACGGCGATCCTCGATCGAGCGGCCGGGCGCATTCGCCCGACGGCCGGTGCCGGCACGCTGGTGCGCACGATGCGCCGCCACGGTGCGATGACGGCGCTGGCCACTGGCGGGTTCGCGGTGTTTGCCGAGCAGGTCGCCGCCCGGCTCGGCTTTGACCGGGTGATCGCCAATCGGCTCGAAATCGTCGCCAACCGTGTCACCGGCCGGGTCCTGCCGCCGATCGTCACCGGTGCCGGCAAACGGGAGGCGCTGCTGACGCTCGCTCACGGTGCGGGTCTCTCTCCGGCGGATGCGCTCGCCGTCGGTGACGGCGCCAACGATCTGGCGATGCTCGCTGCGGCCGGGCTCGGCGTCGCGTTCCGCGCCAAGCCAGGGGTTGCCGCCACCGCCCGCTGGCGCCTCGATCATGCCGACCTCAGCGGCCTCCTTTACGCCCAGGGTTATCGAATGGAGGAATTCGCCGAGTAATCGCTGGCGCCGGCCCGCCTCACCCCTGGTCGATGCGCAGCGCCACAAAGCGCAGATCACCCTGTCGCTCCACCAGCAGCAGGATCGATTTGCGCCCGGCCTTGCGTTCCGTGTCGATCCTGCTGCTGACGTCCTGCGGGCTTTTCACCTCCTGCTGCGCCGCTTCCATGATCACATCGCCGGGCCGCAACCCCTTGTCGGCGGCGGAGCTGTCCTGGGCGACATCGACAACGACGACACCCTTGGCGTCGTCGCCCAGCGAGAACTTGTCCTTGAGCTGCGGGGTCATGCCGGCGAGCGTCAGCCCCAGCGCCTTCACCTGCGCGGTCTGGTTGCGGACGGGCGCTTTCGTCGGCGTCTTGGTGCTGGCCACGGCCTTATCGTTCTCCTGCAGCCGGCCGATCTTGACCGCGACCGAGAGCTCGGCCCGCTTGCGCCACAGGTTCACCGGCACGGTCTTGCCGACCGGTGTCTCGGCGACGAGCCGCGGCAGCTGCCGCATGTCGTCGACCGGCTTGCCGTTGAACTTCAGCACCACGTCGCCGGGCTCTATCCCAGCCATTGCCGCCGGGCCCTGGTCGGTAACGCTGGCAACGAGCGCGCCGCGCGCCTTGTCGAGCCCGAGGCTTTCGGCGATCTCGTCGGTCACCGCCTGGATGCGCACCCCGAGCCAGCCGCGATGGACAGTGTGATCCTTCTCGGTCTGCAACTCGTTGACGACATCCTCGGCCAGCGACGAAGGGATCGCAAACCCGATCCCGATCGAGCCGCCCGAAGGCGAATAGATCGCGGTGTTGATGCCGATCACCTGGCCGTCCATGTTGAACATCGGGCCGCCGGAATTGCCGCGGTTGATCGGCGCGTCGGTCTGCAGAAAATCGTCATAGGGTCCGGAATTGATGTCGCGCTGCCGGGCCGACAGGATGCCGGCGGTGACACTGCCGCCGAGCCCGAACGGGTTGCCGATCGCCAGCACCCAGTCGCCGACCCGGGCGGCATCACTGTCGCCCCAAACCGCCGCCGTCAGCGGGTGACCGGCATCGACCTTCAACAGCGCGATATCGGTCTTCGAGTCGCGGCCGACCACCGTGGCCTTCAGATTGGTGTTGTCATGCAGGATCACGGTGATCTGGTCGGCATCGGCGATCACGTGGTTGTTGGTGACGATGTAGCCCTTGGGGTCGATGATAAAGCCGGAGCCGAGCGAGGTGGCCTTGCGCGGTTCGAGGTCGGGCTGGTCGCCTTTTGGCAGGCCGTGCTTGAGGAAGTCGTGAAAGAACTTCTCGAACGGCGAGCCCGGCGGAAACTGCGGCAGCTCGGGCGACGCCTCGTCGCCACCCGAGCTCTTCAGCGTCTGCGTCGTCGAGATGTTGACGACCGACGGCAATAACCGGGCGGCGAGATCGGCAAAGCTGTCGGGCGCGCCGCGTGCTTGCGCCGGTCCGCTTGCAACGGCCACCGTGGCAGCGAGGCAGGCGACGAACAGAGCGACAACCAGGCGACAGGCCAGGGTCGGGGGACGGGACGACACCACTGAGCTCCTCATCCAGGACCCCGGATCACCCGATCCGGCCGGCGGGGACGGGCTTTTCACGCATTTCGGGCCGCCGGCTCGCCCGCGAGATTAGGCGAGAAGCCGGCGCCAAGCCAGCCGGTTTCTCAGCTCTCGCCGAGAGCCTCGCCAATTGCGTCAGCGGCGCACCAGCCAGACCAGCACCACCCCGGCGCAGGCGGCGGCGAGGCCGGCCATCCGCAACGCCTGCGGCGGGATCGCCATGGCGCGGGCGGCGGCCCGCTTCATGCCGTCCGGAAACAGCGCGTAGAGGCAGCCTTCGATCACCAGCACGAGGGCGAAGGCGGTCCACAGATCATTCATCGGCGGCGGTTTCCGCATGCCGCGACCACCGCCACCAGCGTAATAGAACAACCAACGCGGGTGCCGATCAGGCGGGCGAGGCTCACCTCGCTCCGGTCCGCGCTGGCGCGGCTGGCGCTGGCTTGGGCGGCGCGCCGTCGAGATTGTCAAAAAAACGGAAGAAATTGCTCTGCGGGGTCAGCACGAACGACGTGTTGTGACCGGCGAGCGCGCCGCGATAGGCCTGCATCGACCGGTAGAAGGCGAAGAACTCCTTGTCCTGGTCGTAAGCGGCGGCGTAGATGGCGATCGCCTGTGCATCGCCGGTCCCGCGCGCCTCCTGCGCCTTACGTTGCGCATCGGCAAGGATCACCGTGCGTTCGCGGTCGGCGTTGGCGCGAACCGTGGTCGCGGCCTGAGCGCCTTCGCCGCGGTAGAGGGCTGCCTGCTGCTGGCGTTCGGAGCGCATGCGGGCGTAGATCGCTTCGCTGTTCTGCGA
>JBOHME010000071.1:0-22791 GCA_050729795.1 Allostellaceae bacterium
CGTCTGGGGTCGAAACTGGGGTCGAAACGCGTTAATCTCGCCCTGCCCTACCCCAAGGTGAGCGGACATGACAGCACATATCGGCGGCCGGCTGACGGTCGCGAAGGTCAAGATGGCCAGCCACGGGAAATATCCAGACGGCGCGAACCTCTGGCTACAGGTCGGACCGAACGGATCAAAATCGTGGTATCTGCGCTATACCCTCAACGGCAAGTCGCGCGAGATGGGGCTTGGCCCCTACCCACTGATTGGCCTTTCCGAGGCGCGCGACAAGGCGACGGTGCAACGCCGGCTGCTTCTCGACGGCACCGATCCGATCGAGGCGCGGAAGGCTCGGCAGCCGGCCCGCGATCCCGTGAACTTCGCCGCCGCAGCAAGCCAATACATCGCGGGGCACGAGAAAGCATGGAAGTCGGCGGATCATGCCCGCCAGTGGCGCAACTCGCTTGACCGATATGTGCTGCCCGCGATCGGGCAGCGGCCGATTGACGCAGTGGACACTCACGACGTGCTGTCGATCGTCGAGCCGCTATGGCAGGAGAAAACCGAGACGGCAACTCGGGTGCTGAACCGGATCGGGCTGATCCTCGATTGGGCGACGGCGAGGAAGCTGCGAACCGGCGAGAACCCGGCGCGCTGGAAAGGCCATCTCGACGCGGTGCTGCCGCGGCGGTCAAAGGTGCAAAAGGCGGTCAACCACGCGGCGCTGTCCTATGCCAAGTTGCCGGGCTTCATGGCGGCGTTGCGCAAGGATACCGAGACGGGCGCCAGGGCGGCCGAGCTGATGATCTTGACGGCGATGCGCACGAACGAAGCTCGGTTTGCGGCATGGTCAGAAATCGATTTAGAAGGCCGCCTGTGGGTCATTCCGGCGGCCCGCATGGAGGAAGCCGAGCGCGATCACAGAATACCGCTCAGTGACGCGGCCGTGGCGCTACTGAGCCAATTGGACCGGGCACTGAACCAGGATGGTTCACGGGGCGATCTTGTCTTTCCGGGCATGGGACAGCACGCGATCTTGAAGGCTATCAAGCGCATCGATCCTGGGGTGACCGCCCACGGGTTCCGCTCGGCGTTCCGCGACTGGTGCGCGGAACAGACGAATACCCCGAGCGAGGTTGCCGAAATGGCGCTGGCGCATGCGGTCGGCGACAAGGTGGAAGCAGCTTGTCGTCGCGGCGACTTGCTCGATAAGCGCCGGCAGCTCGCCGAGGCATTCGCGCGCTTCTGCGACAGTGAGGCCGCCAACAACGTGGTTGCGATAAGGGCGGGTTGACGGGAGCAATTATATTCCCTGCCAGACTGAGACTTACTTTCAGCTTGCAATCTTCCGTCTAACCCACTCACAGATTTCGTAGATACCAACAGTCAACAGCCATCTGCATACCGGATTACCATAAGCAATTGTGCTAATCGCTCTTTTCCAATATAGGATACGAGCGCGTTTCGGGCCAAGATCGAAAAAATCCGTCGCAAACTCTTCTTCGAGATCGCCCGGAATAGCCTCTCTGTCATGCTTGGTTAGAAGTAGGTGGAGCAAAAATTTGGCGCCGTCAGGCGGACCAGAGAGCTGCACACCACCAATATTCCGCGCGCGAGTTTTGAGCTTGTTTGCGCGTTGTTTACGTCTCGGGGCGAATGAAGTAGGCAATTTGTCGAGTTTTGCACGAATTTCAGCGATCTTTGACAACTGTTGTTCTGCCTCACGCAGAACATTATCTGTTATATGTTGAGCATTTTTCTCGAAAACATTATAGCGTAGGTAATGTTAGGCTGCGTCTAGACCTTTTATTGCTGTGTCTCGTAACAGATGATGCCACTCAAGCATGCGCGAACCCTCCGGCCATTCTTGCGATCATTTCTCGCGACTGATTTAACGTCATGATGCCGGGCGCTTCGATCCTGAAAAAGCGTTTGGCCCGTCCGCCGCGCTCGGGCGTCGGCTCTCCCATGCGCGAGGATACGTATCCCTTACTTTCAAGCCGCTCTAGCGTCGTGTAAACGGCACCGACTGATCTCTCTAGTCCGGCTCGCTCAGCCAGTTCGCGCCTGATCGTTACCCCGTATGCATTCTCCCCAAGCCGCCAGACAGCCCTCAGGACCATCTCTTCGAAGTGCCCCAATTTACCGATTTCGCTCATCGCAGTTTAACCTGTGATTTCTTCTACACGATGGTAGATATGGCGGATGCCTCGCCGGTCAAGAGCGCCCGTGTACAAAAGCGCCCCGTCCTTAGAGTTAGTTCGGCCTACCCTAGCGCGATGCACCTGTAGTGCCCGGATCGCTATTCTGATCCGCGCCTATACCTGCCGCCCTTCGGTGTTGCCGGCAGTCTTGCATGCCCTCGGCCTCAATCTCGGCGTTCGCTACATGCTACTGCCGCCACCGTCTCCACCGCCGTGCATGCCGTTGTTGTCCTGCTGATAGGGCGTGTATGGCCCCTGCCCCGGCGCGGTGCCCATCTGGGCGCACCCGGCGAGCGCCAGCAAGATCAGAAGCGCGGCGCCGCCGCTCTTCGATCGGAGCTTGGGCGAAGCCCAACCCCACCAAATGCAGTGTTCGGTGATCACGCGGCAAGATACCATTCTCGGCGGGATGACGCTCGATCTTACCGATGGCGAGGCTCACGTGCTCGCCCAGCTTCTCCGGCGGCGTGGACGCTCTGCGTCCAGGCTGGCCGTGTAGCGGCGCGATCGATTTCGACCCCTACCCGCTATCCTTGAGACTGGCGCCGCTGCGGGAGGCAGAGACGATAATGACGCTATATGGTTACCGATCCTCACGGGGCTTTTAACCAGCCTCACCGCTTTGGCCGGCATTTGGCTTGGTAGCCGATTAACCCGCGCTAAAGACGAGCAGCAATGGCGGCGAGACCGTTGCTTAGAGGCGTACACGACGATGATACAAAGTTGCTATGATGTGCTCACCGAGGCAAATCTTCTTTATTATAGTACAGTTGATACTGTCGATCAAGTATATCTATTACATAACAAAGCAATAAAGTTTCAGACTGCATTTCATACCACATTAATAATTGGGTCCCTAAAATTGACATTGATTGCCAAAGAGCTATTCGACTGTCATATGAACATTGCTCGAAGCGCATTGGCGTCACCTAAGGCGTCGCAAGATGAATGGACTAGAATAACCACTTGTCAGTCCGGTAAAATCGGTGGAAGATTTATTGCTGAGGCTCAGAAAGATATGGGCATAGGTGCTTATTCGCCATGGGATAACGCGAACCGGTGGATGAATAAATTTCACAAAATTGTGCGCAACCTGAAGTGATGAGGCTTCGAAGGTTATTCCAAGCCCGGTCCACCGATCGATTGCCGCGGATCAGGTCGCGCCTGATCCGCGGCCGGTGTGGATCGCGGCGGGTTGATATGGTCGTCACGGGGGCGCAGCGGTGGGGCCGAAGGATGGGGCTGATCCCATCGTCACCCACTTCTCTATCTCTTCCTTTTCGCGTAACAGGCAGTCAATCTCCGCTTGAAGCTGTTGCGCGCAATCTTCCTCGCCGCCCTCAGTGGCTTCTCTGTGTTCGACAAGTAGCTCGGCCAGAAAGCCTTGCAGTTCGGTGATCCGGGCGCACTCCTCCGGCGTCAGTTCTCGGCGGCCATCCATCTTCGTTATCCCCTGGCCTTAAAGTGTTCGCCGTCATCAACACTGCATAGAGATGGCTAGTTCCTACGATTTCGGCCGCTGCAACAGATATTCCGGCATCATCGGCGAGGGTCAGCGGACTTGTTCGACTGCGAGCGAGCCGGCAGATAGCGACCGGGGCGGCTGCCGGTCCTCTGCGCCATTCTGCTGGCGTTTAAGATCGAGCCAAGCGAGCCAGTCGGCGCGATCGAGGACCACCATCTGCCGATTGTGGATCGCCGCCACGTCGGGGCAGGCTCGGTCGTCAGCAGCGTGAAGGCGTCGCCGTCGGGCATCGGGCGCCACAAGCCCGCGAAACAGAAGCAATCCTCGCCGAGCTTGGTGAACTGCCATTTCGATTTCGGCGATCGCCTGCCGGTGAACTCATAGAAGTGCGACGCGGGGATCAGGCAGCGCCCGACCGGGAAGCGCCGACCTTCCGACCGAAAGTTGATGACCGGCGCCCCCTTGGGCCGTGCCGGCGGGAAGCCCCACCGAAGCTGCACCAACTCCGCGCCATCGTCGCGGCGGGCACATCTTCGGCATCGAATGGCGGGCGAAGCCCCCGCGCCATTCCTTCCCTGGCGGTCGATGACCGTTTGGGCGACCGCGGGTGCGATCGCCTTGGGCTGTCTGTTCCCTGGCTGCGGCGCCGGTCAGCGCCCGTGGATCAAATAGGCGATCCCATAGCCGATCGCGACGGCGACCAGAAGCGCCGTCAACGGCTGCTCCGCGGTAGTGCGGCTCACAACGTCGGCCGCCTGCGCGCCCTGCTGATAAGCCTTTGCCGCGGCGTCGCTGGCTCGATTGCCGGTTTTGACCGCAGCATCGCGGATCGTGCTGCCCGCCGTCTGCGCCTTCCCAGCAAGGTCTCTCGCGGTCTCAACCCCGCTCGCGAGACCCGCCTTCACCTGATCCATTAACTGATCGTCGCTCATGGCCCGTTCCCAAGTTTTGCCATAGCTGCAAACAAGATGCCCGTATCGGCGTTCCACTCGCCGTGACGAAGCCTCCGGCCTCCGCAATGATCAGGGAACCTGATCGGCTAGGCGCCGCTGGTGGTCCAATTCCGCCAGGATGTATCCTGCGGCCCGGCGTTCATCGGCGGCGGCCATAGCGCGGTCGTGCTCGATCAGATCGGCATGGAATTTCCGCGATGCCTGAAATCGCGCGAATGCATCAGCCAGCAAACGGCTGTGCAAGGCATTGGCCTCGCGCCGGGCTTGCTCGCGAATTTGCTCCGACATGTTCAACGCATTGTCGGGCTGAAAGCGCGCGGTTTCGCGTCTGGGTGAGCAAGGGCGGCGAGCATATCGAATTGGATGCGCGCGCGCTTTCGCGGTACGAGCCGGTCGAAGTGGCTGGCGTCGGGGATGGTGTCGTGGTCAACGGGTCCGCGGTAGCCGATCTTCGCGGCGGCAAGCACTGGCGGCGCCCCTTTGACCAAGGGGGCTTTGCGCTCGGCATATTTGTTCACATGCGGCTTGCGCTCCGCCTCGCGTTTAGCCGTTCGGGCCGCAGAGGCCCGGCGCTTGGCTTTACGTTGCAAGCTCATACCGTGACGATCCGATCAGCAAAGTGTTCGAGGCGATCGACATCACGACGCGATCCCGAGCTGCGCCTTGCGATCGCTGTACCGCGCTGCAGCGCGCCCCATCGCGGCCAGCCCTTCCAACCGACGGCGGTCACAAACCAGCAGTTGGCGGAAACGGGCACGGTGTTCCGGCACGATTGATGCCTGGATTACCGGCTCGGCCAGCTCCATCAGCTTGGCTACCTGTTCGTGACCCGACGGGCGCCTTTCCAATGCAGGGTCATATCGGCCGATGTCGAGCGTGTCCCGGCTGGCGCGGTTCTCGATGTCCGCTTCGACTTCGCGAGCGAGGCGGGCACGCTGCTCGTCGCTGAGTTCGTGGAGCACATTGAACTTCAAATTGATCACTTCGGCGAGATGATCCGAAAGCTCGACCGACGGGACGCCAAGAGGCCATTCTAATCTGAGCCGTTCTCGGGCCAGGCGCTCAACCGCGTCAGCGGGTTCCTCGGCGGGGGCGATTTCGCCGAGCCGGCGCCCGAGGGTAATGCGCGCATCAAGGTCTGCGAGCTTGGCGATTTGCTCCGGCGATCCGAGTGGAAAGGCTTCGTTGCCGCGGGCAACGCTATCTCGAAGGTTGACCAGAAAATTGGCGTGCGGATGACTTGCGTCGTCACTCATGGATTAACTCTTTCGTTGGTTGCCGTATGCGCGATGGAGGTCATTGGCACGCTCGAAATCGGCGATTGCGGCGTTATGTTTCGCGACCTCATTACTCAGGCGATTTCGCTCGTGTGCTCGCTCACCGGCCGTGATCTCGGCATCGAGGGCCTTGATCCGTGACTGTTCAATTTGGTACGCGGCCAAATCTGCGCGACGGACGGTGAACGGCACCGAGCATTCCCGCCACGTCGGACGTAGGTGACCGCACTTTCCGGCGCGTTCGAGGTACCACTGACGGCTGCCAACCGCGATCATTTCGTTATCGTGGGCTTCCTTCAGTTCGGCCTCGATGCGTTTGGTCTCTTCGTCGACACGGCGCAAGCGTTCGGCCTCTTCAGCCGCGAGGCGGGCGGCGTTGGCAGCTTCGACCTCGGCCGCGGCCACAGCGAAAGCCTCAATCTGTTTGTCGAGTGCCTCCGCCTGGTCCGAGTAGTTCTGGGAATGTTCATAGGCATTGCTTGCCTGCTCTTTCAGAACGGCCACAACAACCTGTTGGTTTTGTACCTGTTTCTGAAAATCGGCGAGTTTGGCTTTGGCGTCGGGCAGCTTGCCTTCGGCGGCCTCATACTTACAGTATTCAGCCGAGCTCTGGTCATAGAGGCGATCACGGTCTCGACACAGCCGATCGCGCTCCTTGCGGCGGCCGTCTTCCGCGATCTGCTCGACCGCGGCAGCTTCCTGCTTCTCCGCGAGGTCCGCGGCAGCCGTAAGCTGCTGAAGCCGGTCGTTGGCGTCGCGAAGACTGGCAACGGCCTGATCGGCCTCGCGGCGCGCGTCGATGTTGTCCGGCTGCTTGTAGGACGCGAGCGCCGTGTGCTGGACCGTGCGTGCAGCGCCGGGATCGTGGCGGCGAGCGCGTCGGCTTCGGCCCGGATACCGGACGACAAAGGTGCTTCGGCGGCCGTCACATCAGGCGAGGGCATGTTGTCTCTTTTCGTTCTGTTTGCGGTAAGCGAGCTTGCGGCGTTCGTGCTGGTGCTCGGCGAATTCCAGGTCGGCAACGTCAATCGGTCGGCCTCTCAGGCGCTCCACGTCGGCGAGGCTGAACCACGCGTGATGCCCGCCAAAACGGCGCAGGTGGCCGGCATCCGCGAGTTCGGTCAGGCGGGTTT
Source organism: Allostellaceae bacterium (assembly GCA_050729795.1). Classification (GTDB taxonomy): domain Bacteria; phylum Pseudomonadota; class Alphaproteobacteria; order ATCC43930; family CGMCC-115725; genus AP-15. The sequence continues at coordinate 7,015 of JBOHME010000071.1, forward strand.
CGGAACAGCCGATCAGCCGGGCCGCGATCGGGCGTGAGAGATAGGATGGCAAGCTCATATTGACTACGCTTATCATAACGCGAAGAACGTGTCAAGGTGGTTGTGGTGCTATCATCGGCTCCCGCGGAAATGATGGTCCCGCTCAGCGGGCCGAAGCCGGAGGGCGATGGGTCGCATCAATTGGTGTTCCACCTCGTCACAGCGTAGCTGGATGGTTTGAGTGGTTAGAGGTTTTCTGTCCGGCGAGAAAAACAGTGAACAGGTATATAATGCCGCGGCCATCGAGATCGTCTGCCACCAACCCCCTACCCCTGGTCTCCGTTGCATTTGACGTGCATTTGTCAGAAATGCCGGATACCGAGACACAAAACGATTTTTACCTACCGTTAAGCACGATTTTACTTGCAGCATTGGGCGCAGCGCGTCGGATCGGGCTTGACAAGTGTGCGTTTTCTGACCACTCTACGGACAGTCGCGATGGGCGACGTGAGGCGATCCGCGGTGGCCGGCCCGAAATCGAGGCATCGGCCAGGGATCGCGAAACGCACAGTAGGAGCTTTGGGCGATGACCAGCAAAGCAGACCGCAGCGCCATCAGCCGCGCAGTGGCGAAGGCGATCGCCTATCACGACTGCGGCAAGCCGGACCAGGCCGCACGGTGGGCAGCCGAACTGGCGCGGCTGCTCGGTGCCAAAGGCATTCTGACGGCCGAAGCCGCCGCGAGCCGGCCGGAGTAGCCGGGATGCTGACGCGCAAGAAGGATGCCGAGTACCGCGACCGCACCTATCTGCGGCCGGAGGAAATCGACAAGCTGGTGCGCACGGCCAAGGAGCGCGGACGCTATGGGCTGCGCGACGCGCTGGCGATCACGATGGCGTTCCGGCACGGGTTGCGAGCGAGCGAACTGGTGTCGCTGCGCTGGCGACAAATCGACTTCACCAGCAAGCCTGTGCACCTGGCCGTGCAACGGTTGAAGGGGTCGGTGAACTCGACGCAGCCGGTCAAAGGCGACGAACTGCGGATGCTGCGCGAGTGGCGTCGTGAGCAAGCCGAAGGGTGGGAAGACTTGATCTTGACCACCGAACGCGGCACCGGATGGACGGTCGGCGGCTTCCGGCGCATGCTGCAACGGGCCGCCGAAGCCTGTGAGCTGGGGGTTGCGGTGCATCCGCATATGCTGCGCCACTCCGCCGGCTTTGCCCTGGCGGACCGCGGACGCGATCTGCGCGAGGTCCAAGCGTTTCTCGGCCATAAGAACGTCAGCAACACGACGCGCTACGTCGAGCTGCGGCCGGGCCGGCTCGATCGGATTTGGGATTGATTGGGCTGAGGCGATGCGCAAGCGGATCGCCTTGTGGATCATCGTCGTGGCCGCGCTCATAGGCGCGATTTTGCTCGCTGCTCTATGGTTCGGCTCGCCCCCGCAGCCATGAGACACCGGCGCCCGCCCGCAGGGGTCGCGCAGGTGGCGAGGCATTCGACACCGCCACCGGCAAACTCATGTTGACGGCGCCGAGTTCGAGCGCGCCAGCGCGAGGGCATCACCAAAGCCAAGGGAGAGGGCAAATACAAGGGGCGGGCGCCAACTGCGCGTCGGCAGCGGTGCTGGCGGCGGAGGGCATCAGCGCCATCGAGATCGCGCGGCGGCTCGGAATGCACCGGGCGAGCGCGCATCGCGGCGGGGTCGATGCAGGCATAGAGCTGCACCGGGCGAGTGCGCAACGTAGCCTTGCCCCGATCGAGGCGGTTCGGGATTGATTTGCCGCTTCGAGTACGAAAACCGATCTTCGATCTTGCGGGGCCGGGCGAGCTTGCCGGGGTTTTCGTCACGGGCGCGCTGTCGCGCGAATAGAGCACCTGTGACGATACCTGGCTGCTCAGAAGGGCGCAGCTAACGCCGTTAGCGCGGGCTCGAGATTTCATGCCGCTGCCAAAGCGGTTGCAGGCACAGAAATCACGTTAGCAAGAGGGCGTGCCATGTCGCCTCTTTATCCGCAGAGGCCGGCGGGCGAGGAATGGGAACAGCACCCCGATCCCAGCAAGGGCCGGGTCAAGCTAACGATGTTAGCGTGCTGATCCAGCCGAATGAGCACCCAACCAACGGATGAAAAAGTCATCCCCAGTGAATACAAAAGCCTGGATCATGTGATCCGGAATTGCCCCGGATCACTTTCCAAATCTGCCTTTATTTCCAATCGGATCATGTGATCCGGTAGGTGATCCGGGGGCGATCCGACCCGTCACGTCCTGGGCAGAAACCAGTGCCATTCTGCGTCCCGGCCGCGCTGCGCGACTTCCTTGGCGCCCATCTGCTTCGCTTGCTTGCTGCGGCACGCGTTATTCACGTCCGTGCGCAGTTTTTGGAACTCGGTTTCCCACGCGAGCCCGACGTTGACATTCTCGTCCTTGCCCGGCCTGGGCGTCGGCATCATGGCTTCGGCAACCTGCGCATGCGTCAACCCGCCACAAAAATTGTGAATGCCGCGGGCGCGCAGCAGTTCCGCGATCACAAACAGAATGGAGTCCGACGCCTCTTTCGTTTCCTTGGGCGACCGGTACTCCTTCAGGTCGATATGGCGCAACACCGCGCCCTTGCCGTTCGTCATCCCGTCCACGTAAAACGATTCGATGCGGAAGCAGTGTGGCCCGAGTTCGTCGGCATCCTTCAGCCACTCCGCTTCAAGCATGGCGGTCCGGTTGTCCTTGTTCGCGTCGAGATGCCAGACCGCATCGAACCCGGCAACAAACGCGCTTGAACCGCGCACTCCCTTACCTTCGGTCTTGCCTTCGTGCGCCAGCGTCAGGGTGGTGCAGGCGAACGCGTCGCGCAGCACCTTCGTCACGTCGAGATACAGCGCCGCGGCATTGCTGGTGCTTTCGTCGAGCTTGCCGAGCGAGCGCGCCATGGTATCGACCACCACCAACACCGGGGTGCAGAACTGGCGGATGCCGGCGACGAAGCGCAGCGCGTCGGCGTTGCCTTCAACCGATGCCGGAACGTCGGTCTTGTAGAAGAACGGTAGCGCCTCGGTTTGCTCCGGTGTGAGACCGTGTGCCTGACCCCATGCCATGATCCGGCGCTTCATGCCGGCATGGCCTTCGCCGGAAAGGTAGACGACCGCCTCGCCGGGGCGCAGCACATTCAACTTCCCGAACACCGGCAGTCCGGCCGCGAGCGACAGCGCGATATCGAGCGCAACAAACGTCTTGCCGCTTTTGGGCGGGCTGTAGATGCAGGCATCCTCGCCCTGCATCAGGAAATCGTGCACCAGTTCGGTCGGGTCGGGCCACTTGAACAAATCGCCGATGCGCAGCAGGAACGAGCCTGGTTCACGTGCTGATTCATATGAACCGGCCGCGGCAGCCTGTCGCCACGCGCGCGGGATGCGATCTTCCGGCATGCCACCCATCCGGGCGGCTTCCGCGATCGTTTTGAAGCCCGTGCAAGGCTGTCCGGTGGCCTCGCGGCGTGCTCGCGCCAACTGAGCCGCTTGGAACTTCTCTCGCACCGCTTCGTCGCCATCCCATGTCGCGGGTTTCCTGTCCGCATATTTGCCATCGCGGTCGAGGTCCCCGCGGCTCCATTCGACGGCAATCTCTTCGGCGTCCACGTCGCCGATCAGCGGCGTTCCCTCGATCGCCGCAACGATCCGGCGCCACTCGGGCTCGGCGCATCCGGGATCGACGTAGCTGAGAGCGTCCGACAGCACGCTTTTCGCCACTGGCTGGCGCTCCGAGGCGGGTTTGTGCTCTAAGGCAGGTTTGCGGCCGAGTTCCAACCCCGGCAGATCGGCGGTAATCATCTCGATACTGCGGTGCGGACCGGTGTAATGCTGCACGAATGTCACCGGCTGCGGATTGTCGCGATCTTTCAGGTGCAGGCTGCCGGGCAGCCGGTGCACTCGCCGCAGGTCGGTAATGGCGAAATCAGCGATCTTCGGCCATGTCTTGTCGTCCCGGTGTTCCCAGCCTTCGGGATCGTACCGACAGGCCAGGCGCAGTTGCAGCGCCTTGAAATCGGCCGCCATTGCCTCCCGCTGATGCGGCTCATATTTGGGTGATACCGAGCGCCACAACGCTTGCCCGCGCTGAATAAGCTGTCCGTCCGGCAGCGTGCGCCGGCTGGTCTTGATGACAATATCCGGCGCGACATGGAAGGCATCCGGTAGCCCGCCGTCAAAATCGACGCTGTTGATTGCCAGTGCGGTCACGTCCTGGTTGGTCGCAATGCCATTGTAACCATATCCGGCACCGGGTTCTATCGTGTTGAGATAAAAGAATATCTCATTGCCGGCTTGCTGCGCCTTGACAAGTTCCTCCCAGTGCGTTTCGACCGCGTTGACAATCCTTCCGTCGGCGGTTCGCCCGTGCTCGAAATCCTTGGCCGGATAGGTGCTTTGGCCCTTGCCCGCGTGGTAAGTCGTCAGACGCAACGCCTCGGCGGGGAAGGTTGCGGCAAATCTCAGTGCCGTATCGCGGTCCATCAAGAGGGCGATTTTGTTACGCCGTCCTTCTTGCCAATACATCTCATGCAACTGCGCCACGTCTTCGGATGTCCGCGGGCGGTCTTTCTCAAACTCGGACCAGCGATGCCCTACATCCGCCGCAAACTCCGCGCCAAATTGGATGCGGACTTGGCCCAGCCACTCATTGTGAGCGTCAACGGATTGATCGCCTATCAGGTCGGCGATGCTGGCAATTAATTCCTGGTCAGAAAGCGGTCTGCTGCCGTCCATTATGCTGCCTCCGCGAACCGTGCCACCGGGTCCGGAGCCAGCGAAGCCGGCATGTAGAGGTAGCTGCCGACGCCGAACACATAGAGCCCGTGGTGTAGGCGCTGCGTCGGCGCGCGTCCGGGGAACCAGCGATGCAGCGATCCGTCAGCGCTTTCCGTTTCGAGCACCGGTTCGCCACAATGAGGCTCGATCTGATCGAGGGTGTCGAATCCTTGGTCTCCAACGGCGACGATCACAAAACAACCTGCGGCATCAGGAATGGCAGCGATGTCAGCTCGCGGCTGCTCTGACCACCACTCGACGATTTTCCAGTTGTTGCACGCCGCTTCCTTCGGCCAGGAACGTACCAGCGGAAGGCCGATGAACGGTTTGCAAGGAAAGATCGTCAACCCCCGCGCCTGCCAATGCAGTGCCCAGCCGATCATTGACTGCGGCGTCTCGTCAGCCGCGCTTTTGAACAAAAGGTTGGGGTTGGGCCGCACACCTATCGTCCACGCCAATGCTTTCATCATGGCAGTTTCTCCATTGCGTAAATCCGCATTCGACCAGGGCGATCGACTGTGGCGACAAACAGCGCCCACCCCATTTCCCGGATGTTGAAGCTCGGCACTCGGTCAAGTATCCAAAGGTCATAGCGGTTGCGAGAAAAGGCGTGAGCAAGGACGGGCACGCGCGCCAAGTTGTAAGAAATCACAGTCCAGTGGATGCCGGCTTGGGTATCCGGTACGCCGCGCCCCGAGCTCGAGACGACGCTTATCAACACGCGCGGGATGACCGATTGTTCTCGCAACAGGTAAGCCCACGGCACGCGTTGCGATGCAGGGCAGATAAAGAGACCGCGGAAGCTATCGCCGACCAACGAGTTTGCAAAGGCGATCGGATCGTTTTCATCATGATCTTCGGCGAGCGCCGTCTCAATCGTGATATCGCGGACACCCGGCACAAACCTGAACCGGTCGGGCCGCCGGCGGAGGAAAGCTTTTTCACGGCGAACTGCGCCGATGTAATCCTCCGACATATTGCCGGCGCAGGTGAGCCCGACCGCAAGCTCGCCAGCATATTCAGAGTGTTGCATGTGGTGCTGATAGCGGACTCTGGACGACAGGCACATCTCGCATGTGCGCCAGTCGCCCTCGTCCGGTCCGAGGTCGCTTATGTCGGTGTCGGTCCAGCCTTTGTGCGGCAGCCCCGGATCACTCCAACGCCCGTGGGTAGTGGAGTGCCGCCCCTCCGCTGGCATCATCGCCGAAAAACCTCTTCGGGCAAAATGCCCGTGACAATCGCCTCGCGAATTTTCGCGAGGGTTTCTGCATTCACTTCGGGGTCACTGGGGTCGCGATTTTTCGGACGCCAAGCGTCGTAGACAACCGCGCATTCCAGGTCATGAAGGTTCGCCCCGAAAAGTGGGTAGCAGCCCATCGAATCAACCATAAACACATGGAAAGGGCGGCCGGGAACGTCCGGGTCTTCGCAGAATTCAACGTAGCCGGCGGCCCAGCGATTACCACATGTCATGTTCCACCATTCTGAGGCTTCTGCTCGGTAGCGCCTTACTACTTCGTAGAAACGCTGTTCTCGTTGAGCAGCCAAGAATGCCTCAAACTTGTCTGTCATTGCTTTCTGCACTTTCAATCTGAGTTGTTCCCTCAACGTCGGGATAGCTGTTCGATCTCCAGCGGCGGGGGCTTGGTCCGGTCTCCGATTCGAGGCCCCAGCGATCCCAGCCAGGGCGGGCGGAGCGTGCGAACAGTTCGAGCCGGGGCACGTCGCCGCACAGCGCTTCGATGCGCTCGTAAACCTCTTCCGGCTTCTGCGAGTGCAGCCGGCGGGGCGCGACGATCAACTCCGGCACCGCTCGCGACAGGCGGTGCGGACGGCCGCGGGTCGCGAGTAAACACGACTCGGTGTTCTGCCAATAGCCGAGCCCGAAATGCCAGCCATTGTCGCGCGTGGTTCGCTTCGCCCATGTGAACGCGACAGTCTTGAACCGGAAGCCCCACGCATCGATCACGTCAAAACCCTGCGGGAGCATCGAATTGATGCCCCATAGGAACAGCGCACAGTCGTCAGCCGCCCAATCGGCGACGGGCAAGCGCTTGATATCGGCGAGATCCATCGTGTCGTAATGGGCTTCGGCCGAGCGCCCCTTGCCTTTGCGAGAGTAGCTGGCCCATGACCAGGGCGGATCGGCGAGGATCACGCCATAATGGCGGGCCGTCATAGCTCGGGCTCGGCGCAGGCTTCCCGATCGATCCGGCGCCGGTCCATAATCCCGGCAAGTCGCCGACAGCGGAGAACCCGCGCTTTCTCGGCTTCGATCACGGCCGGGTTGAGCCCGCGGCGCCGTGCGATATCCGTCAGCAGCTCGGGTTCGGCCGCGTAGATGGGAGGCTGCAGCCTTCGTCGAGCGCGTTCATGCCGCAATCCCCGTTGGCAGTGAGGCATACCAGCGGGCGGCGATCTCGGCGTCGATCAGGGTGCGGCGGCCGGCTTTGCGGGCGACGATCGCGCCGGTTTCGATCAGGCGATAGACGGTCGTTCGACCGACGGCATACTGCCTGCAAAAATCAGGGATGGTGTAAGCGACGGGTTCGATAGCCATAATCGCGCAATGCTCCATCAAGTTATGGAGCCGCGCCGGGATGTCTCAAAGGGCGGGTCTTGCGATGCCGCCTATCCCTCTTGCTTCCTGGCATCCCTTTGACGCTGAGACCAGCTTACCCGGCATCAAATCACCGCATGTAAAGGGCGATTGAAGTTCGCGCGGGCTACTCTGCCAGGGTCGGCGGGGCTCCGGGGCTCCGCGCGACGGCGATTTCACTACACGCATTCCGGGCGCGTGTCAAGTCCGCAGGTGCACCACGTTGTATGCGATGACACCCCTACAGAAAGCAGCCCATGCTTCGGCCAAGCGATGACAAAAGGTGGTTGAAAGTGGGGTTATAGTGCCATGTGGCCCATAAATCCGCAGTTTACTTAGGGTGTCTGAGGACCATTCCCCGCCCGCTCCCCTGCGCTACCCTTGCGCGTTCAGCACCTTCCCGCCGGCCTCGACCGGGTTGGCGGCAATCAGCACAAAGGCGATCACGCACGGCTCGGTGCCGCGATTGACCCAGTTGTGGATCGTGCCGCGCTGGACGAGCACGTCGCCGGTTTTCAGATGCACGCTCGACCCGTCGAGCTCCATGTCGATCTCACCCGACATCACCACTGCATAGTCGATCGAATCAGTGCGGTGGTTGCGCGGCGCGGAGCCGGGCATCAGCTCCAAAACACGAAACACCGTGCCGTTCGCCAAGGTGGTGCCGGTGCGGCGCCGGCCCTCGTCCTCGCCGCCATTGTTGTCGACCGGGAAGCCCTCGGTCGTCCACACCACGGCGGCGGTCGCACCCGGCCGCGAAGAGGTCAGGTTTTTCGCGATCTCGTCGATCTGGACGACGGCGCGGCCATTGGCGTCATGGCCGGTCACGACCCGGCGAAAACTGAGCGGCATCGGCGATCTCCTCGGCTGATTTGCGCTGGTTTGGCTGATTTGCGCTGGTTCGGCTGTCGCGCGCCGATCTTTGCCCACGATCCCCTCGACCGGCAAGATCGGGGATGCGCCGGGCCCCGGGGGCGCGCATAGTCGGCCGCCCGTTGCGGAGACCCTGACCATGCTGTTGCGCGTCCGCTCGATCACCTATCTTGCCGAAGCAATCAACGGCTATGAGCTGGTCGACCCGAAGGGCCGCGACCTGCCGCGTTTCGCCGCCGGCGCGCACATCGCGGTCCGGCTCGGCCATAGGGTATTGCGCGACTACTCCCTGTGGAACGACCCGGCGGAGCGGCGGCGCTATTGCATCGCGGTCCTGCGCGAACTCGGCGGAGAGGGCTCGCACTTGCTGCACGACACCGTGCGGGTCGGCGAGCCGGTCGAGGTCTCGCTGCCCCGCAACAACTTTCCGCTTGCGGAGGACGCCGAGCGGCATTTGTTTCTCGCCGGCGGCATCGGCATCACCCCAATCATGGCGATGATCGCCGAGCTGCGCCGCCGCGGCGCCGATTTCCTGTTGCACTATTGCACCCGCTCGCCCGAGGCGACCGCGTTTCATGAGGAGCTCGATCTCTCGGCGGCGCAGGGCCGGGTCTTCTTTCATCACGATGGCGGTGACCCTGCGCGCGGCCTCGATATCGCGGCATTGCTGCGCGAGCCGCAACCCGCGACCCACCTTTATTATTGCGGTCCTGCCGGCATGATGGCCGCCGCCGCGTCCGCTGCCGCCCACTGGCCCGCGGGCACCGTGCATTGCGAATATTTCACTGGTCCTGCGGCGCGCCCGCCACAGCCGCTCGAGGAAGACCGGCCCTTTCGCGTCCGGCTCGCCAGCAACGGCGGCGAATACGAGGTGCCGCCCGGCGTGACGATCATCGACGTGCTACGCGGCCACGGGATTGCGGTGCGCAGCTCGTGCGAGCTCGGCTATTGCGGCACCTGCCTGACGCGCTATCGCGCCGGCGCGCCCGACCACCGCGACCAGATTCTGTCCGCAGCCGATCGCGAGCGTTACCTTTTGATCTGCTGCGCGCGCGCCAAGACCCCGATCATCGAGCTCGATCTGTAGACGGTTACGAGCCGCCGCGTCGCGGTCAGACCGGCATCGAGGCATCATCGAGGATGCGGACCAGATGGCGGGCTTCACGGCCCAAGGCGTCGGCGATCTGGTGGCGGCAGCTGGTTCCGCACGCGGCGAGAATCGTGTCCGGCGCCGCGGCGCGCATCTTCGGCAGCACCCCGAGCTCACCGATCTCGAGCGACATCGAGTAATGCTCAGCCTCGTAGCCGAATGCGCCGGCCATGCCGCAGCAGGTCGAATCGAACGTTTCGACCGTCAGCTCGGGGATCATTCGCAGCGCTTTGACCGCGGCGCCGACGGTGGCGAAAGCCTTTTGGTGGCAATGCCCGTGCAGCAAAGCGGTGCGGCCCGGCATCGGCTTCAGCGCCAGATCGAACCGCCCCGCGGAACGCTCAGCTTCGACAAATTCCTCGAACAGCTGGGCATGGCCGGCGAGCGCCCTGGTCGCCGCGTCCGGTAGCAGCACCGGAAATTCGTCGCGCAGGGTCAGCAGGCAGGAGGGTTCGAGCCCGACGATCGGCGTGCCGGCAGCGAGATGTGTCGCCAGCGCCTCGATCATGCGCCGCGCCTCGACGCGTGCTTTATCGACGAGACCAGCGGCGAGAAAGGTCCGCCCACAGCACAAGGGCCGACCGCGCGCGGGGTCGGGATCGATCACCCGATAGCCGGCGCGCTGCAGCACACGCTCGGCGGCACGCACATTCGCGGGCTCGAAATACCGGTTGAAGGTATCGGCCAGCAACACGACCTCGCGTCCGCCATCCGTCCCTTTGCCGCTCTCGTCCGGCGCAGCGGTGGCGCGGTATGGCAGCGCCGACCATTCGGGCAGTTTTCGGGCGGCAGCGAGCCCGAACCAGCGCTCGGCCAGCTGCGCCAGAAGCGGCACTCGATTGCGCAGATTGAGCACGGGCGCGAGCCGCCTCACATAAGGCGCATAGCGTGGCAGGTACGCGATCAGGCGGTCGCGTGGCGACAGCCGGTGCCGCTGCCGGTAATGATGCAGGAACTCGATCTTCATCCGCGCCATATCGACGCCGGTCGGGCATTCGCGCTTGCAGCCCTTGCACGAGATGCACAGCTCCATCGTCTCGCGCATGTCTTCACAGGCAAGCGCGTCGGCACCGAGCTGCCCCGACAGTGCGAGCCGCAGGGTGTTGGCCCGGCCGCGGGTGAGGTGCCGCTCGTCGCCGGTGGCGCGGAACGACGGGCACATGACCGCGGCGTCGCGCGCCCGGCACGCGCCATTGTTGTTGCACATCTCGACCGCGCCGGAGAACCCGCCCCATTCCGACCAGTCGAGCGTGGTCGCGAGCGGCAGCGGCTGGTAGTCCGGCCGATAGCGAAAGAGGCTGCGGTCATCCATCCGGGGCGGCCGGACGATCTTGCCAGGGTTGAACAGCCCCTGCGGATCAAACGCGTCCTTGACCTCTTCAAAGGCGCGGACCAGCCGCCCGCCAAACATCGCCTCGTGAAATTCGGAGCGCACCAGCCCGTCGCCATGCTCGCCCGAATGTGAGCCCTTGTATTCGCGGACCATCGCGAAGGCCTCCTCGGCGATCGCCCGCATCTTTCTGACTTCGAGCTCCTGCTTGACGTTCAGCACCGGCCGCACATGCAGACAGCCGACCGAGGCATGCGCGTACCAGGTGCCGTAAGTGCCGTGCTTTGCAAAGACGCGGGTCAGCCGGTCGGTATAGTCGGCCAAATCTTCGAGGCGAACCGCGCAGTCTTCGAGAAACGAGATCGGCTTGCCGTCCCCTTTCATCGACATCATGATGTTGAGGCCCTGCGCGCGCACCTCCATGACCGCCGCCTGAAACGCTGGTTCGATTGCCTCGACGACGCTGTCGGGGAAGCCGAGATCGCCCATCAACAGACCCAGCGCCTTCAGCCGCCGCAGATTGTCGGCCGGGTCGTCGCCGGCAAATTCGGTCAGCAGCAGGGCCGCCGGGTCGCCCCGCACAAAGCGGTCGACCGTCGCGCGGAACATCGGGATGTCGCGCGACAGCTCGATCATTGTGCGATCGATCAGCTCGACCGCACTCGGACCCAGCTCGACGATCCGCCGGGTCGCGTCCATGGCGCCGTAGAAGCTTGGGAAATGGCAGATACCGAGAACCCGGTGCGCCGGGATCGGTTGCAGATCGAGCTCGATCTCGTTGAAAAAGGCGAGCGTGCCCTCGGAACCAACCAGGAGCCGTGCCATGTTGTGGCCCCCAGGGGAGCCATCGCCACCGATCGAATCGATGTTGTAGCCGCCGACCCGCCGCAGCACCTTGGGAAAGCGAGCGTCGATCTCATCGGCCTCGCGCCGGTGCAGCGCGCGCATCCGGCGGACGAGGTCACGGTAGCGCTCCGGCGCAGTCTCGGAATCGGCCGGGAAGTTGCCCCCGACCTCGCCAAACCAGGCGGTCGTGCCGTCGGCCAGCAACGCGTCGATGCTGCGCACATTGTGGACCATGTTGCCGTAGCGCAGCGAACGCGAGCCGCAGCTGTTGTTGGCGGTCATGCCGCCAATCGTCGCCCGGCTCGCGGTCGAGGGATCGACCGGGAAGAACAATTTGTGCGGGCGCAGCTGTCGGTTGAGGCGGTCGAGCACGACTCCGGGCTCGACCCGCGCAAGGCGCGCTTCGACATCGACCGAAACCACCCGGTCCATGTGCCGGCTGCAATCGATGACGAGCGCGCGGGCCACGGTCTGCCCGCATTGCGAGGTGCCGGCCCCGCGCGGCAAGACCGGGACACCCTCCTCGCGGGCGATCGCGATCGCCGCCGCGGCATCGTCGCGATCGCGCGGGACGACAACCCCCAAGGGCTCGATCTGATAGATCGACGCGTCGGTCGCATAGCGCCCGCGGCTGAACGCGTCGAACATGATTTCGCCGCGGATTTCGCGGCGCAGCCGCGCCTCCAAACCCGGTGCTGGATCGTTGTCAAATGGCATCGGCAGCCCTGATCGCGGCAGATATCATGCCGACAACTTAGCGATCTCGGAGCGCCCGAAACAACCTCAACATAGCCGTGGATGCGGCTCGTCCCGACCCGGCATCGACCGCAGCGCGGCTCAAGGGCGGAACGGGTGGTTCATGATCGCCTGCTGCTCCGGGGTCAGCGCCTGGTAGAGCGCCTCAACCGCGGGCTTTGCCCGCTGCAATGCGTCGAGCCGCGCCGACAGAAATTGCTGCGCCCGGTCCAACCGTTCGAGCACCGTCGGCTCAGCGCCGGGTTTCAGCTGTGCGCAGAGCTGTCGTTCCTTCGTCTGGTCGGCGCGAGAGATGCTCTCGACCTTGTCCCAGAGCGGCTGCTGCTGCGCCGTCAGGCCGAGCTTGGCTTCGATATAGGCGGCTCGCGCGGCGCGCCAGGCGAGCCGATCGATACAGCGCTGCTGCGGGTCGCCGCCTCGCATCCACATGCGGCGCATCATCATCTGCCGCATCATCGGCTGGCCGGCCATCCCCCACCCACCGCGGTGGCGCATCCAACCCGCCGGAGCACCGACACGCTCCGGAGCCGTTGGTTGCGAGGCCGCCGGAACCCCGCCGACCACGCTCGGTGCGCCGGATGGTGCCGCCTCGGCTGGCGGGTTTGTCGGAGTCTCCGTCGGCTGGGCGAAAACCGGTGTCGCGAGCGCCGCCGTGGCAGCGATCACACCGGCGAGCAGCATCCTGTTCACGAAACCCTCCGTCCCGCTGCGGCCCGCTGACCGAGCCGCGTCCGACCAGCAATAGGCCGCCGTGGATCGAATGATCCCCGCCCGGAAGACGTGATCAGTCGTCGAGATGCCGCAGGTACTGCGCAACGAAATCGCATCCGACCAGCTGCTTGTATGCCTCGGTCAACTTTCGGGTGAGCGGTCCCGGCACGCTGCCAGCACCGAAGGACCGGCCATTGAGGCTTTTGACCCCGCAGATGCACAGGCTCGTCGAGGTCAGAAAACATTCCTCGGCAGTATAGGCGTCGTAGAGGTCGAGATCGCCCTCTCGGCATGAAATGCCGAGCCCTTGGGCGAGATTGAATATCGCCTGGCGGCTGATTCCGGGAAGTACAAAGCGTTCCTGCGGCGTCAGAAGGCCGCCATCACGCACCAGAAAGATGTTGCTGCCGTTGCCCTCGGCGAGATTGCCATTGACGTCGAGCAACACCGCCCAGGCGTCCGAATTCTGTGCCTTCACTTCTTGGTCGGCGAGAACAAGGTTCAGATACTGGTGCATCTTCGCCCGCGGCGACAAGGAATCGGGCGGGGTGCGCCGCACCGACGGGGTGACGACATCGATGCCGTCGCGGAAATACCGGGCGCGCTCATGCAACGGCAGTGGAATGCATTCGACAATCACATTGGGGCCGTAATGGTCCCAATTGTCGCCCGGCACCGGGTGGATGCCGCGGCTCACCCGCTGCGCCAGCCAGTAATCTTCGCCCGCGCCCAACAGATGCCGGTTGCGGTCGAGCACATCGGCGCTGATCGCCACCATATCGGCCGGCGTCAGTCCCGGAGCGAGGTCGAGATATTTGAGCGAACGGTAGAGCCGCGCCACGTGCTCCTCGAGGCGAAAAGGGACGCCGTTGAAGCTGCGGGTCATGTCGAAGACCGCATCGCCGCGCAGAAACCCCTGGTCGCGGAATGGGATCATGACCTCGCTCTCGCGTACGATCCGGCCGTTGAACCAAGCCACCCGTTCGTTTGCCAGCGCCATCGCTCACCTCTTGCCGCTACCTCGGCGCAGTCTCGCGAAGCCGTCGCGGAAAGGCAATCGCGCCCTTCCCGCCCCGCACGCGGCTTTCGTGCTATGCCGGCGGCACAGGGCGGCGAGCGGCTATCCGGGCGTTTGCGCCGCAGTGATCAGTCGCTTGTCGTAGCTGGCCGACGCGACGCTCTCGCCGCGGCGCCTGGCCGACCAAAAACAGACCGCCGACGGAGAGCGCCGCAATAATCGCGACAGAGACCCAGTAGAACGGAAGATCGATGCGCTCCGCCGCAGCGAACAACGGCACGGCGACAAGGACAGGAAAACCCAAAGCCTGGAGAAGCCCCAGCGGGGGCGGGACCGTCACCCGCGCAGCTGGCCGCCGGTGGCTTTTTCGACCTGGGTGACGAGCCGCTTCGAAAAGTCCTCGATCTCGGCATCGGTCAGGGTTCGGTCCTGCGGCTGCAGAATGACCGTGATCGCCAGCGACTTTTTGCCGGGTGGCAATCCCGCACCCTCATAGACATCAAACAGGCGGATGCCGGTGACGAGCTTGCGATCCACCCCGCGGGCGACACGCAGCAAGGTCTCCGCCGGCAAATCGTGATCGACGACAAATGCGAAATCGCGCTCGATCGGCTGAAACACCGAAAGCTGCAATGGCGGCCTGGCGCGGCTGGCACGCGGCTGCGGCACTGCATCGAGCAGCACCTCGAAAGCGGCAAGCGGCGGTTTCGCGTCGAGTGCCGTGATCAGCGCCGGGTGCAGTTCGCCAAAACCGCCGAGCAATTTCGGCCCGAGCCGCAATGTGCCGGCGCGGCCGGGATGAAACCAAGGGGGCGGTTCGCCACCCGCCTGGACATTCTCGGCGGGGGCTCCCATCGCCGCCAGGGCTGCGAGCGCATCGGCCTTGACCTCGTAGAGATCGACCTCCCGCACCGGCATGCGCCAATGCCGGGGCCCGGTGTTGCCGGCGCGCAGCCCAGCCGCCGCCAGACCCTGGCCCTGCGGCGTGTCGTCCCGGTAGAGCGGTCCCAGCTCGAACAGGGCCGCATCGGCAAAGCCGCGATCGGCGTTGCGCCGCGCGGCGGCAACAAGACCCGGCAGCAAGGATGGCCGCATCGCGTCGAGATCGGCGCTGATCGGGTTGACCACCCGCAATTCGGGCTTGGCGCCGCCAAACAGCTCCGCCTCGCGGGCGGCGATAAACGAGAAGCCGACGGTCTCGACGAGCCCACGTGCGGCAAGCGCGCGCCGCACCAGCTCCGACCGCCGCCGCGCCGGGACCAGCGCCGGGCGCGGCAATGGTGCGGTGCGCGGCAATGGCAGCGCCGGGATATGGTCGTATCCCTTGACGCGCAGCACCTCCTCGACGAGATCGGCTTCGCCCTCGATGTCGCCGCGCCATGACGGCGGCTCGACCGAGAGATCGCCGCCCGGCAGCGGCTCGACCGTGCAGCCGAGCGCGGCGAGGATCGCAGCACTCTCCGCCGCCGGCACATCGAGACCGCCGAGGCTCGCCGGTCGCGCGGCGCCCAACACGTAGCGCCGACGCCAATCCGGCACGGCACCCGCGGTCACGATCTCGGACGCCTCGCCACCGCACAATTCGAGCATCAGCCGGGTTGCAATCTCGATCCCGTCTTTGACAAAGGCCGGGTCGAGGCCGCGCTCGAAGCGGTAGCGCGCATCGCTCGCGATACCGAGCCGGCGACCGGTCGCGGCCGTGCGCACGGGATCGAAA
>JBOHME010000072.1:0-21868 GCA_050729795.1 Allostellaceae bacterium
GCTTGCCCCACTCCTTGCGCGACGCCGCCCTGGATCTGCCCCTTCGCCAATAACGGGTTGATCACGGTGCCGATGTCGTCGACGACGGTATAGCGGTCGAGAGCTATCGCGCCGGTGTCGAGGTCGTCCTCGACCTCGCAGATATGGCAGCCATTGGCAAAGCTCGGCATTCCCGGCGAGAAAGCTCCGGCCCCCTGCAGCCCGACGCCGAGCTCGGAGGGCAGCCCTGCCGGAATAAACGACATCTGCGCCACTTGGCCGATCGGCATCGACCGGTCGGTGCCGGATATCGTGAAGGCGCCGTCGGCAAAACCGATATCGGCGGCGTCCGTTTCCATGAAGTGAGCGGCAAACCGCTTGCCGCGCTCGATCACCTCGTCGGCCGCGGCGCGCAACGCGCTGCCGCCCATTATCATGCTGCGCGAGGCGTAGGTGCCGCGGCCGATCGCGACCTCGTCGGTGTCGGCCTGCAGCAAATGGATCTTGTCCTCGGGCACGCCGAGCCAGTCGGCGACCATTTGCCCGTAGCTCGTCTCGTGCCCCTGCCCGTGCGACAGGGTACCGGCGACGATCGTCAAGTCGCCGCCGGGGTCGAACCGCAGCTCCATGCGTTCATTAAACACTCCGGTATTCTCGACGTAATAAACGATGCCGCGGCCGCGGCATTTGCCGGCAGCTGCGCTCGCCGCTTCGCGCTCGGCATAGCCCTCCCAGTCCGCCAATTTCTGACAATTAGCCAGCGCCGCGGCGTAATTGCCGGTGTCGTAGGTCCAGCCGGTGCGCGTTTCATAAGGGAAGGCATCGGGCCGGATCAGGTTCTGTTTGCGCAATTCGGCCGGGTCGAGGCGCATCTCGCGCGCCGCCTGGTCGACGAGGCGTTCAATGATGTAGACGGCCTCCGGGCGGCCGGCGCCGCGATAGGGCGCGGTCGGCGCCGTATTGGTGAAAACGAGGCTGCTGGTTACAGAGACGGCGGGAAAGTCGTAGCCATTCGGGGCGAGCTGCAGAGATAAGAGGATCGGTATGCACCCCGCACCTTCGATATAGGAGCCGACATTGTGCGCGCCGGTCCAGCGCAATGCCAAAAACCTGCCCTGCGCATCGAGCGCGAGCTCGGCGCTGACATGCTGGTCGCGGGCCTGACAATCGCCGAGCAGGCTTTCGGAACGCGACGGGATCCATTTGACCGGCCGGCCGACCCGGCGTGCCGCCCAGGCGACGACGGCCTCCTCGGGATAGACTTCGCCCTTCATGCCGAAGCCGCCGCCGACATCGCGGGCGACCACCCGGATGCGGCTCTCCGGAAGGTGCAGGATATTGTGCGCGAGCACGTGGCGGACGCCGTGCACGTTCTGAGTGCTGGTGTAGAGCGTGTAGCGGCCGGTGCCGGGATCATAATCGGCGATGCAGCCGCGCGGCTCCATCGGGACGGCGGTGATGCGATTGTTGTGGAGCGAGAGCCGGGTGACGTGATGGGCTCGCGCGAAGGCAGCCTCGACCGCCTCGGGATTGCCCATGCGCATTGTGAACGAGGTGTTGTTAGCCGCACCGTCGTGAAGCAGCGGCGCACCGGGACGCAGCGCGCCGTCGGTGGTGACCACTGCCGGCAGCACGTCGTAATCGACCATGACAAGCTCGGCTCCATCGCGCGCCTGCGCCTCGGTCGCCGCGATCACGACAGCGATGCGTTCGCCGACATAGCGCACGCGGCCCTGCGCCAATGGCGGGCGCTTGGTGCGGAAGCCCTTGGGCCCGCCCATATCCTCGGCCATCACCTCGGGATCGAGCGTGCCGAGCCCGTCCGCCGCCCAATCCGTGCCAGTCAGCACGGCGACGACACCCGGTAGCTGCTTCGCCCTGGTTTTATCGATCGAGCGGATCTGCGCATGCGCGTGCAACGAGAAGACGAACGCCGCGTGCGTCTGCCGGACAAGGTCGATATCCGCGACATAGCGCCCGCGACCCGTCAGAAATCGGCGATCCTCCTTGCGCGTCGCTGGTTGTCCGATGCCGAACCGCATGATCCCCGCCCCTGATTTTCCCCGAGCTTAGAATAGCGCGCGCCGACCGTCGATGCGGAATGCGGCACCAAGGTCCGAGCCAAGTCGGAACGGGGAAAATCGATGCGACGTCCGAGTGGCGCCAACCAAACTGCCGTAGAGTTCCCCCTTCCGCGGTGCTCGAACTTCCGATATCCCTCGTGCCAATTCTCCGCGTCATCCCGGAAGGGCTGAATCCATGGCAGAGGTGGATCCGGCATCGCCGGTCTGACGGAATGGCAAACACAGGAAAACAGCCGATGACCCAGACCGTCGCCCGCCTGCTCGCGGAAAGCCTCGAAGCGCATGAGGTCGACCAGATCTATTGCGTGCCGGGCGAGAGCTATGTCGGGCTGACCAGTGCCCTGATCGAGAAGAACTCGATCCGCGTCGTCGTCTGCCGGCACGAGGGCGGCGCGGGCTATATGGCCGCGGCCGACGGCCGGCTGCGCGACCGCGCCGGGGTCGCAATCGTGTCGCGCGGGCCCGGCCTGTCGAATGCGATGGTGGCGCTGCACTCGGCCTTTCACGACGCGACCCCGCTGGTCATGCTGATCGGCCAGGTCGAGCGCCGCGATTTCGGCCGTCTCGCATTGCAGGAGCAGAATTATTCGCGCCTCTTGAGCGACGTGACCAAAGAGGTCATCGAGGTCAACGAGCCGGAACAGGCCTCCGAAGCGGTTGCGCGCGCCTTTCACCTCGCCGAGAGCGGCACCCCCGGCCCAGTCGCCGTGGTATTGCCCGAGGACATTTTCGACGCCGAGACCGACGCTCCGCTCGACCCGGCGCGCCCGCGCGTCATTGCTGGGCCGCGGCCCAACGATCTCGACCGGCTGGCGGTCATGCTCGAAGCGGCCGAACGGCCGCTGGTGCTGGTAGGCGGCGCGCTGTTGGCCGATGCGGTGCATAACGGCACCGTCTTCGCCGACCTCAACCGGCTCGCCGAAGAATGGGTATTGCCGATCTGCCCGACCCATCGCCGGCCGCAATTGTTTGACGCGTCCCACCCGAACTACGGCGGCTATATGGGGATCCGGGTGCCGCCGCCGCAGCTCGCCGAGATGAAGCGCGCCGATCTGATCGTGGCCTTGGGCGAGCGCATGACCGACTCGGTCAGCCAATCCTACAGCTTCCCGCAGGCGCCGCAGCCGCAATTGCCGTTTGTCCATATCTGGCCCGACCCGAACGAGGTTGGCCGGGTGTGGCGCCCGACCCTCGGCTTGCCATGCAGCCCATACGAGGTGATCCGGGGCTTGCTGCGACGTGGTGCCCCGGCCGACGCCAAAAAACGCCAGGGCTGGGTCGCCGGGCTCAACGCGATCCACCGCAAATTGCTGGCCAAGGAATGGGAGCCGACCCCGGACGGCATCAATTTCGCGGCAATCGTCTGCGAGGTCGACAAGCATCTCGCCCCCGACGCCACGATCACGACCGATGCCGGCAATTTCGCCAGCTTTGTGCATCGCTATATCGGCTTTCGCCAGGGTCAGGTGTTTCTCGCCTCGGTCGTGGGTGCCATGGGATCGGGCATGCCGATGGCGGTGGCGGCGGCATTGCGCCGGCCGACAACGCAGGTCGTGGCCTTTCTCGGCGACGGCGGTGCGCTGATGACCGGCAACGAGATCGCGACCGCGCTGCAATACGGCGCCAACCCAATCGCGATCATCTCCGACAACCGCATGTACGGCACGATCGGCATGCATTCCTACGTGCGCTATCCGGAGCGGCCGCTGATGGATGGAGTGCGGCTGACCAACCCCGATTTCGCGGCGTGGGCCCGTTCGTTTGGTGCCGAGGGCATCACGATCGCGAGCGACGCGGATATCGCCGACGGCATCGCCCGCGCCTTTTCGGTCAAAACCAGACCGGTCGTCGTCCATTGCCTGACCTCGCAAATCCAGATGAGCGCCTGGGCCCGCTACACCGGGTCGGACACGCTGCCTTAGCCGGAGGCCACGGTTTGTGGGAGTTGAAGACCCTCTCGCTCGACCGCCCCGAAGAGCGCGTCCCAATTCAGCGTCGGCGACAGCGCGGCCACTGCGGATAACCCTATCGTCCGGGCAGGTGGGAGGCTCGCTGCCCGGACCACGTAGAACTGCCATTGGAACGGATCCCGCCGGTCTGCAACCTCTCCGCCAAGCGGATATAGGCAAAGACGTAAATCTGCGCGTACCGGCCGATTTGGCCGACCCACCTATTGCCGTTTTCCCAATATCCGGTTCGTTCTCTTATGTCAAACCGCGGCAAGGATTTGGTCTGTGACGCAGTCCAGGTCTGCTGTAGAGCTGACTGCTTCACTTCCAGGTGGGTACCGTCCTGGTGTTCCAAATCCCAACCCTTCCAGTCCTCGGAACAATGCCGCCAATACGGTTTCAGTGCACAATGGACGATGACTTCGACAACCAAGGCGCGCAGGTTGTTTAGTATGATCTTTTGGCCAAAAGCCAGTTGCGCGGCGGCAGCGCTGATTTGGCCAGGAGTGGGTCGGTTCGTCGCATCCATCACGGAAGTGGCGCCGTCTGATCAGATCGCGATCTTGGTTTCGATTGCGTCGTAATCGGCGCGTAGACCGGCATCCGTAGCATCGAGCAGCCCCGCCGCGGTCAGGGCTTGGACGTCCGCGTGCACATTGCTGTAGTCGCGCCTCAGTGCCTTTGCCAGCGCCCGTATGCTCGTGACGTTATGGCGATGGACATAGCGCAACAGGTCCATCCGCTTGCCGGTCAGAACGCGGGCCAGCGCGTCCCAGCTTTCAAACGCGATATGGCGCTCGCGAAAGGATTCGCCCTGTTCGGCGCGGTGCCACGCATCGACGAAGCGGCGCGTCGCCTCAGCCTCGATCGCACCGCCGACCGTGATCTTTACGTCGTTCATCCCTCACCCCGCATGGCCCGCACATCGGACCAGAAATCAGCCATCAGCTGCTCTGCAGTGCTGAATTTGTACGGCATCTCGGCACCGCGATAATGCCGATGATCGCCCTTGCCGCGCTCGTTGTCGTAGCCGACTTCCCGCAAGCCCGCTCGGCCATAGAACAGCGAGTATTTGAGCCCGTGAGTCGTAGGCGGGACCGGGGTCGGAACACGCCACAGCACCATCTCCACGATCGCGCCGTCGTCGTAATCGATGCGCTGGTGGAACAGCAATTCCGCGTCCATCCCGGCCGGATATGACCGCGTGCACCATATGGTGTCAACTGCCATCATTTCCCGGAGCGTTCGACGTCGCGGATTGACCGAGGTCGGAGCGGGTGCGAGGCTACGGGCCGAGCCCAACACAACTGCCGGAGGACCGGGCCATGGCGCTCCAGGGCGCGGAACAGTTGGGGCCGGCAATGCCGCGGGCTGCGCGGCGCTCGCGGCGCGCGGGTGGTGATGCTCGAAATCGCTCCCGAGGACCAAAAGGCGGCAACTCCGCGTTTACCGGCGGCGCCTTTCGCGTCGTCTATCACGGCGCCGAGGACTTGGCACGGCTGATCCCCGACATGAACGAGCACGAGCTTTCGAATGTCGATTTCGGCACCTATGACGAGGGGCAATATTTCGACGATATGGGTCGGCTGACCCAATATCGCCTCGATCCTGACATGACCGAAATCCTAGTCCACAGCAGCTACGAGGCTGCCTTGTGGATGCGCCAAAAGGGGGTGCGGTTCCAGTTGGGGCTCGGCCGCCAGGCGTTTCGCGTTGATGGGAAATTCAAATTCTGGGGCGGGCTCGCCTGCCAGATCTGGGGCGGTGGCAAGGAATTGATCAAGGCACTGCATGCCCGAGCCGCGCGCGACGGCATCACGATGCTGTGCGACACGCCGACCGTCCGGCTCTTGACCGGCGATCGCGGCATCGAAGGCGTGCGGGTGCGCCGCGAGGGCCGGCTCGTGGACCTGCGCGCGAAGACGGTGGTGCCGGCCTGCGGCGCGGTAGGTGAGAGGAGCGCAACCGGGACCGATTTGCTCTATTATTGCCTTCGAAGCAGGTAGGGCGAGGGGAGGCAGGCATGTCGGCGACAGCCTTTATCGCGGCGCGTGACTTTTTGCTGGCCCATCGCGAGGATTATGCGCGCGCTTATCGCGAGTTCCGCTGGCCGGTGCTCGACCGCTTCAACTGGGCGCTCGACTATTTCGATCCGATGGCAGTGGGCAACAACCGGCCCGGCTTGTGGATCGTCGAGGAGGGCGGCGCTGAAACCCGCTTATCGTTCGCCGAACTCGCCGAACGGTCGAGCCGGGTTGCCAACTGGCTGCGGGCGCTCGGGGTGCGGCGCGGCGACCGGCTGCTGCTGATGCTGGGCAATGTCGTGCCGCTGTGGGAGTGCATGCTGGCGGCGATCAAATTGGGCGCGGTAATCATCCCGGCAACGACTCTACTGAGCCGCGACGACCTCGACGATCGCTTCACCCGCGGCCAGGTCCGCCATGTCGTCGCCGGCGCCGAGAATGCGGACAAATTCGCCGATCTGCCGGGCGATTACACGCGGATCGCGGTCGGCGGAACCACACCCGGCTGGCATAGCTGGGGATCGGCGTACGAGACGCCGGCGCATTTCATTCCCGACGGCGAGACCAACGCGTCGGACCCGTTGCTGCTCTATTTCACTTCCGGGACTACGGCGAAACCAAAGCTCGTCTTGCACAGCCATCAGAGCTACCCCGTCGGGCACCTGACGACGATGTACTATCTCGGCGCGCGGCCGGGCGACATCCACCTCAACATCTCGTCGCCGGGCTGGGCGAAGCACGCCTATAGCTGCGTGTTCGCGCCGTGGAATGCCGGTGCGTGCGTGTTCATGCTGAACCAGCAGCGGTTCAATGCGAAAGCGCTGCTCGATGCGATCACCCGCTGCGGCGTTACCACGTTCTGCGCACCGCCGACCGTGTGGCGGATGCTGATCCAGGAGGATTTAGCGGCATGGAAGGTTGGGCTGCGCGAGGCGCTCGGTGCCGGCGAGCCGCTCAACCCCGAAGTGCTCGAGCGGGTCAAAGCGGCCTGGGGCATCGCCGTGCGGGACGGCTACGGCCAGACCGAGACGACGTTGCAGATCGGCAATTTCCCGGGACAAAAGGTCAAGCCGGGATCGATGGGTCTGCCGGCGCCGGGCTATCGGGTGCGCCTGCTGGATGGCGACGGCGCGGAGCAGGTGGAAGCGGAAGTCAGCCTGGCGCTCGACCCGCCGCCCCTGGGGCTGATGCAAGGCTACCAGGGCGATGACGGCACCCTGCTGCCGCTCACCGGAGCGGTCTATCGCACCGGCGACGTCGCGGCCGTCGATGGCGACGGGTATTTCACCTATGTCGGCCGCGCCGATGATGTGTTCAAAGCCTCGGATTACCGGATCAGCCCGTTCGAGCTCGAAAGTGTGCTGATCGAGCATGCGGCGGTGGCCGAAGCCGCGGTGGTGCCGTCACCCGACCCGCTGCGCCTCGCCATTCCGAAGGCATTTGTCGCTCTGGCTGGGAACCATCCGCCCGACCGCGACACGGCGTTGTCGATCTTTCGCCATGTGCGCGCGAAGCTCGCACCCTACAAGCGGGTGCGCCGGCTAGAATTTGCCGAATTGCCAAAAACCATCTCCGGCAAGATCCGCCGCGTCGAGCTGCGTACCGCCGAAGCCGCCCGCCGCGCCGCCGGCTCCGCCAACGCCACGGGCGAATTCCGGGAAGAGGATTTTCCGGAATTGCGTGAATGAATTGCCGGAGCATCCAACGCAGCGCGCGGCGAGGATCGTCTGCTAGAATGCGGCGGTGATCCAAGTCTCGAAATCACTCCAAGGGGAAATGCCGATGGGTAAGCTCGAGGGAAAGGTGGCGCTGATCACCGGTTCCGGCCGCAATATCGGCCGGGCGACGGCGCTGGCGCTGGCCGGCGAGGGGGCGCATGTCGTCGTCAACGCCCGCACCAACCAGCAGGAGGCCGAAGGGGTCGCGCGCGAGGTGCGCGAGCGCGGGGTCAAGGCGCTGCCGGTTCTCGCCGATGTGGCGGACAAGGGCCAGGTCGATGCGATGGTGGCGCGTGCCATGACCGAATTCGGGCGGATCGACATTCTGATCAACAACGCCGCGATCCGGCCGCACAAACCCTTTACCGAGGCGAGTGTCGCCGATTGGGAGCGGGTGCGCGGTGTCGTGCTCGACGGTGCGATCTACTGCACGCAGGCGGTGATCCCCTCGATGGTCAAAAACCAATATGGCCGCGTCCTGTTCTTTACCGGCGACGGCTCGTTCACCGGCGGCAGCGGGCGCGCCCACGTCTCCGCGGCAAAGACGGGTCTCATCGGGTTGGCGCGTGCCCTGGCCACCGAATTTGCTGCGCAAAACATCCGCGTCAACGTCGTTTCGCCGGGCAGCATCGATACCCGGCGCGACAATCCCGAATGGTATCAGGGACGCACCCCAAACGCCGCCGGCATCCCGCTCGGTCGCCAGGGCAAGGCCGAAGAGATTGCCGCGACCTGTCTCTTTCTGGTGTCCGAGGATGGCGGCTTCATCACCGGCCAGACGATCCACGTCAACGGCGGCGCCGGTTATTACTGAAGCGCTCCGGCGGTGCGGCTGCCGCGCGATGACAGTCAGTCCAGCCCGACCCCGGGGGTCAGTCCAGCCGGGCGCGGGCATAGAACCGGACGGCGTTGTCCCACAGCAATTTGCGCTTGCGCTCGGGAGCCATGTCCCAGCCGGTCACGAGCCCCGCCGATTCCGGGAAATGGCTTTCGCCATGCGGATAATCCGAGGCGTACATCAGCACATGGTCACCGATCAGATCGATGACCGCATTGGTGAGCTTGGCACCCTCGGGGATCTCGATGCTCTGGAAATAGCGGCCGCCGCACACATACTCGCTGGGGCTCTGCGCCAGCTTGGGAAGCGCGACCTTGATCGTGCGGGCGTGCTCGTCGAGCCGGGCCATCCACGAGGGCAGCCAGCCATGCCCGGCCTCCAATGTGCCGATCCGCAAATTCGGATAGCGGTCCATGACACCACTGCCGATCAGCGAGGCCATATTGCGCATGCCGCACCAAGGATGTGCCGCCGAACGCTGCAGCCACAGATTGTCCCAGGTGTCCTCGCCGCCCGGGGCGTAGGGTGGCATGACCGTGAAGGTGTGCAGCACGACGGCGAGATCGAGCGCCGCGGCCTCGGCGTAGAACGGCTCCAGGGCCGGGTGGTCGAGCGGCGTCCCGACCGGCGCGTAAACCATGACCCCCCAAGCCCAGCGCTGTTGGCCGCAGCGCCGGAGCTCGGCGAGACCGCCATCTATGTCGCGTGCGCCGGCCAGGATCACGCCGCCCAACCGATCGGGATAGGCGCTGCAGTAATCCGCCATCCAGCGGTGATAGGCGCGGTACATCGCCATTTCGAGCACCACGTCATCGCCGGCGGTCCAGGTGCCAAACCAGCCCGAAGGCAGGGTCAAATTCACATCGACCCCTTCGAAATCCATGTCGGCGGCGCGGGCCGTTGGGTCGGCATCGACCAAGGGCGACGGCTCGCGGCTGCGCGCGACGCCGGTAAAGCCGGCCATGTAGCCCGCCGGTGCGGCATCCGCCTCGGCGTCGCCAAGTCTGCGGCGATAGCGGCGCTGGCCTTTCGTATAGGTGATGCGGCCGTGCCGGTCGCGCGATTCGTACTCCGCCCAAGGGGCGAGGCGCTCCCTTTCGGCGGTGCTCAGATAGCCGGACAGGATGCCCGCATCGGGGCCAACATGCGTATCCGAATCAAAGATCCTAAAACCGTCGCGCGCCATCACCTTTCTCCCGTGCCGACACCGAAATACCGCCGTTCGAGCGCCTGCTGCTTGGCGTCGCCTTCGCCGTCGTCCGGCACTTCCGGTCGCGGATAAGGGCGCCCCTCTCGGCTCGTGACGAAATCCTCCCACGCCTTGGTGCCGCGCGCCTGGAACTCGGTCATGAAATCCCACAGCGCCGCCCACGTGACCGCGTGGCTGAAACCGGGATACCAGGCAATCGTGACACCGAGCGCCAAATGCTCGTCGAGATCGAGATAGCGTCCGAGCTTGCCGCGCATAAACGAGAACGGACCCTCGACCGCGGCGCGCGCCATCCGGATCTCTTCGAGCGAGTGAGGTGATTCGAACTGCACCCAGTCCACCCCCGCCTGTTCGCGATACGCCTTCATTCGCGCAACCGCGTCGTCGAGGGTGCCGCCCGCGGCGTCGCGCGCATAACATTGCGCCATGATCACAAAGTCGGGGTCGAGCTCGTTCTTCCTGTCGACCGCGGCGCGGTAGCGGGCGATCGCCTGGTCGAGCGGGACCACATCGACCCCCGCGCTCTGGGTCTTGCGCTTGCTCTCGATCGGCTGGTCATCGATGCGGATGCCGGCGAGCCCGGCGCGGATGCTCTCGCGCACCAGGCGCCGCACCGCCATGATCCCGCCATGGCCGGTGTCGCCGTCGATGATGACCGGGATCGTGACGCTGTCGGCAATCCAGCCGGCGATCGTGACGCATTCGGTCATCGTCGCGGTGCCGACATCGGCGAGCCCGGTATAGGCGCCGACCACACCGCCGGTGCCGACAAACAAGGCTTCACACCCGGCCCGTTCCATGATCCGCGCATGCGCCGCGGTCGGTGGATGCAGCACCGCCAGAACCTTGTCGCGGCGATGGATCAGCTCCTGCAGCCGGGTCGTGCGCGACTGGCTCATGATGCCGCAACTCCTTCAGTCGATAACGAGGGTGGAGTGCCCGAATATTCGCCCAGCGCAATCATCGCCCTCTCGAACAGCTTGTCGCCATCGATCGAGGCAGCAGGGCGGCCCGCTCGCGCCCCTCGATCCGGTCTCTCTGCGGCGGCGGTCAGTAGCCGTAATAATAGGGGTAATATTGATAGGGCGGTGCCGGCGGGTAATAATAAGAGGAGGAGGCCGCCGCGGCGGTGGTCGCCATCGCTGCCACGCCTGCGCCGACCGCGGCGCCGGCAGCAACGCCACCCCAGTTTGGCCCATAATACCCGCCGCCACTGACCGAGACGTTCCGATTGACGTTGACATTCCCCGAATAATTCCGGTTGACGTTGACATTCCCCGAATAATTCCGGTTTGCCGAGACGTTTCGGTTGGCGACGTTCCGGTTCGACACGTCGCGCTGAAAATTGGTGCTATTGAAATTGCCCCGGTTGACATTGCCTCGATTGAAATTTCCCCGGTTGACGTTGCCACCGTGAAACCCGCCGCCACCGCGCCGCTGCGCCAGGACCATTGGCGCGCCATCGCCGAAGTTCCGTCCGGTGGCGACCTGAGGGGCCGCGGTCCCGGATCGGCCGGGCGACGGAGCGCCTGCGGCCGGCGCGGCGATCAGCAGCGCAGGGACGATCGAGATCAATAGTTTCTTCATCGCATGAGCCTCACTTGCCGAGGTACTTGGCCTCGATCTGCTTCCAGCCTTCGCTCGCCTGGGTGCAGCCGGCCTTGTCGAACGGGTGTCCGGAGCCATAGCCGAGAGCGCCGACAAAATTAAAGGCGGCTCTCAGACCGAAATGGACCGCGATCTGGTCGGCCAGATCCATCGCCTCGGAAATCTGCACTTGCCGGTTTGCCTCGGGCGTGCATTGGACCACCTCGCCCGCCATCACCCCGACCCGGCGCAGCCCGGTCAGAAAATTCTGGTCCGCATCGGGTGGCCTCGGCGTTCCGTTCGGCACAGCGCTCGGTGCGTTCTGCGCCGGCTTGGCTGGGGCGGCCGCGCGGACTGGCGGGTTGGAGGCGCCGCTTGTCGTCGGGGTCTGCGCCACCGCCGTGCCGGCCAGCGGCAAGGCGGCCACCGGGAAAGCGGCAAGCGCCGCCAAAAGAGGCCGAATTCGATGCCGTCTCATCTCTATCCCCTTTCGCATCGGCGGGTGTTGGTTCGGCTTTGGGCCGCCGGCAGTCATCATCATACCGGCAGTCATCATTATAATTGTCTCAGCGTTGCGGCCGCAGCCCCGTTTTCGAGCGTCGGGCGAATTTCCAATCTGCGTTGCGACCTATTTCTCCGCCAGTGACCAGACGCCGTTCCAGTCGGGACCCGGGGGCATCGTGTGAAGCTCGGCGATGCGGCCGAGGAACATGTTGCTCGGACCGTCGCCGGGCAGGATTGCGAGGCAGTCCTCAAACCCGGCACGGGCCTCGTCCCAGGCCTGGCGGCGATAGGCATAGAGAGCCGCCATATGGGTGTCGCGCAGGGCCAGAGTCTCGGCGGCGACCTCGCCCTTGCGGCCGAGCAGCTCAAAGATCCGTTGTGGCTCGGACTTGCCGACGACCAGCACCTGGTCGAGCTCGCGGGTCTCGACCAGATTGGTGGCTAGCCGGCTGGTGGTTTCATCGATGAGGGCGCGGGTCGCATAGGCCTTGTTGGCGCCTTCGAGCCGCGAGGCGAGGTTGACGGTGTCGCCGATCACCGTGTAGTTGCGCGTCTGCTCCGAGCCGATGTTGCCGGCTACGACCTCGCCGCTGGCGATGCCGATGCGCATATCGATAGGCGGGATGCCGCGTCGCAAACCGATCAGGTCGGGCACCTCGGCGCGGAATGCGGCAAGATTGGCGAGCTGGTCGATCGCGGCGAGACAGGCGAGCCCCGCATGCTCGTCGGGTTTGGTGAAAGGGGGGCCCCAGAAGGCCATGATGCCGTCTCCGATATACTTGTCGATGATGCCGTTGTAGCGCCGCACCGGCTCGGACATCAGTGTCATGTAGCGGTTCAGCAGGGTAACCAGTGCGGCCGGGGTCAGACCCTCGCTGAAGCCGGTGAAGCCCTTCATATCGCAAAACAGGATCGTCATTTCATGGCGCGTCCCGATTGCATCGGTCAGCTCCGGTCGGTCGATCAGCCCGGCGACGATGCGCGGATCGACATATTTGCCAAAGATGTCGCGGATCTGCGCCTTGACCCGCAATTCGCCGACCATGCTGTTGAAGGACCGGGTCAACGCGCCGATCTCGTCATGCGAAGTGATCGGGATCACTGTGTCGAGCGCGCCGCGCTGGACGGCGGTCGTCCCGAGCAGCAGGCGGCGGACCGGGCGCACCAGGCCGATTGTGACCAGCCCGGCGATAATCAGGCCGAGAGTCGCAGCGATCGCCAGCAGAACCACACTGATCACGACGACGCGATGCTGATAGGTGCGGGTGCCGATGATCGCCGCACCCGCGAACTGCCGCATATCATTGCGCGCGGCGTCGATCTTGTTGTCGAAATCATCGCGCAGATGGTCGAGCCGGCTGAGCAGATCGGCCGTCTGCGCTTGGTCGCCGGCGCTGGCGGCATTCAGCAGCCGGGTGAGAATCCGCTCGTAGCGGCCGTGTTGCTGCTGCAGATCGGCGACGCGGTCGTCGAGCCTCGCAAGCGCGATATTGTCGTTGAAATCGAGCGGGTCGGCGATCTGCCGGTTGATCAGCCGGCGCGCCTCGGCGATATCGTCGTCGCTCGCCTTGCCGGATTTCGCGACCGCGTCGTGCAGAAATTTGCGTTTGGCGACGTCATCCTTTGACCCGGCGATCGCCAGCAGCAGCCGGCGGACAAATGCCGATTGCTCGACCGTGCGGATATTAGCCTGGGCGAGGGCGACATAGGCCGGGAAATAATTGTTGTCGATGATCACCAGCTGCGCATCGACAGTGCGCGTCATCCGCATACTCAGCACCGCCACCGCCGCCATCAGGACTAGCAGTCCGACGGCGATACCGAAGATCTTCAACCCGATCGGAAAACGCATGACGCCGCCTCCGAGCGGCAGAAACCGGCCCTCGTGAGCCGCCGGCGAGGCCCGGATTATAGCCGAGCGGGCGCGCGTCGCAGTAAGCAGCCTTTGTGCGCCGCCGACAAAACGCGCCGCGGCCACGGCGGCTCCAGTCCGGCTGGCCCGCCGCTGGCGGGCAGGTGGTCGATCGGCTAGCGTTGCTTGGTCGCGGCACGGGGCGGGTCGGCATGGCGCAGGGGGAGCCCGAATTCACGCTCGGCATCGAGGAGGAATATTTTCTCGTCGATCGGGCGACGCGCGATGTCGTGGACGATCCGCCGCCGGCGATGCTGGCGCAATGCGAGGCATTGCTCGCCGGGCAGGTCGGCCCCGAATTTCTGCGCTCGCAGATCGAAGTCGGGACGCGGGTGTGCGCCAGCCTCGCCGAGGCCCGCGCCGATCTTGTTCGCCTGCGGGGCACCGTCGCTGCGGTCGCGGCACGCCACGGCATGGCGCCGATCGCGTCGGCGACCCACCCGTTTGCCCGCTCGGAGCTGCAGAAGACCACCGCGCGGCGGCGTTACGCTGATCTGCGCGATGATTTGCAAGCGGTCGGGCGGCGGCTGGCGATCTGCGGGCTGCACGTCCATATCGGCATCGCCGATCCGGAATTGCGGATCGACCTCCTCAATCAGGCCGCCTATTTCCTGCCGCACCTGCTGGCGCTGTCGACCTCATCGCCGTTCTGGCAAGGTGACGATACCGGGCTCAAATCCTATCGGCTTGCGGTGTTTGATGAATTGCCGCGCACCGGTCTGCCCGAACGGTTCGACAGCTGGGGCGAATATCGCCGTCATGTCGATATCCTGAGGGGTGCGGGGCTGATCGAGGACGCGACCAAGCTATGGTGGGATTTGCGTCCGAGCGAGCGGTTCGCGACCCTCGAAATGCGCATCACCGATTGCTGCACGACGATCGAGGACGCACTGTCGATCGCTGCCTTGTTCCGCTGCCTGCTGCGCATGCTGTGGCGGCTGAAGCGGCAGAACCAGCGCTGGCGGATCTACCGCCCGATGCTGCTCGACGAGAATCGCTGGCGGGCGCAGCGTTACGGCACCGATCGCGGGCTCGTCGATTTCGGCCGTGGCGAAATCCTGCCCTATGCCGACCTGCTCGAAGAGATGCTGGCGCTGACCGAGGAGGATGCACGTCATTTCGGCTGTCTCGACGAGGTTGCGCAGGCGCGCCGGATTGTCGCCCGCGGCACCAGCGCGCACCGTCAGCTGGCGGTTTTTGCCGAGGCTGCATCCGCCGGCGCCAGCCGCCACGACGCGCTCGCCGCGGTTGTCGACTGGCTGATCGAGGAGACCGTGCGCGGCCTTCCGCCGCCGATAGATTGACCGGTCCAGCGCTGACTTCGTCTAACCAGCGACGTCGAGCCAGGTGCTCTGATAGGTGGCCCCCTCGCCGAGATCGGTGTAGCGGTCGGAGCATAGGAGGTTGATCGTGCCCGAACCGGTCTCATTGTCGGGGCGCTGCCCGGGGACCAGCACCACCCCGGGGCGGACCTCGTCGGCGACGCGCAGCACCAGCGAGACCGAGCCGCGATCATTGAAGAGGCGGACGCGCTGGCCATCGATGAGACCGCGGGCGGCGGCATCCATGGGGTTGAGCACGCAGCTCGGCGCGCCTTCACGCCGGCGCAGAAAAGCGACGCCCGAAAACGCGGTATGGCTCTGGAAATAGCCGGGCGCGGTCAAGAGCCGCAACGGCCAGCGCGCCGCCTGAAGCTGGTCTTCCGGGTCGGGCTGCCAATCGGGCATTGGTGGCAGACCCTGCGCCGCCATCTCCGCCGAATAAAATTCGAGCTTCCCCGAGGGGGTGCGAAAGCGCTGCGCGTCCTCGGGCGCCAGATGCACCGGACCGGCATTGGCGATCTGCGCCGGATCGAGCGCCGCAGCACCACCGCGCGCGCCGCGCAGCATTCCGGCCGCGATCTCCCGTGGCGCCATTCGAAACACCTGGTCCTCGATCCCCAGCCGCAGCGCCAGGCTCTGTGCCAGCCGCGCGTTCGACCAAGCGAGCCCCTGCGGCGGCACCGCCGCCGGCGCATATTGCAGGTAGTAGGTGCCGTAGGCGCGATAGAGGTCCTCGGTTTCGAGATATGTCGCGGCCGGCAGCACGATATCGGCATAGCGCGCGGTCTGCGACAGAAACGGGTCATGGACCACGGTGAACAGATCCTCGCGCAGCAGCCCGCGGCGGACCTTGCCGGCATCGGGGCAGGTCACCACCGGGTTGTTGGCCGCGATAAAGAGGCCGCGGAGCGGCGGATCGCGCAGCTCGGTGAGGGCGGCACCGAGGCGCAGATGATTGACGATCCGGGTCTCGGCCGGCCCGGACGGCTTGCGCACCAGATCATAGTCGAGCTCGCACGAGGCAGCGGTCATCAGCAGGGCGCCGCCGCCCTTGCGGCCATAGGCGCCGGTAACCCCGGGCAGCAGGGCCACCGCACGCAGCGCCTCGCCACCGCGTGCCAGCCGGGTCATGCCTTCGCCGAGCCGGATAAAGGAGGCCTTGGCCCGGCCGTAGAGGTCGGCAAACCGCTCGATATCGGCAATCGCGAGACCCGTGATCGCGGCGACCCGCTCGGGCGCAAAGCGCGGCAGCACCTCCTGCTCGACCCGCTCGAACCCAAGCGTGTGCCGGGCGAGATAATCGCGATCGCACCGGCTGTCGCGCACCAGGATGTGCATGACGCCCAAGGCCAGCGCCGCATCGGTGCCGATATGCGGGGCCAGATGCCAATCGGCGCGCGCCGCGGTGCGGCTCCGGCGCGGGTCGATGACGACCAGCCGCACGCCGCGCTTTCTCGCGCTCTCGACCTTGGCCCAGAAATGCACATTGGTGGCGACGAGATCGGCGCCCCAGGAAATCACCAGATCGGAAGCGGCGACCGTTTCCGGGTCGGTCCCGCCGACCGAGCCGACGGTCAGATCCCAGGCGGTCTCGCAGCAGGTGTCGCATACGCTGCCGGCGCGCAGCCGGCTGGCACCGAGCGCATGGAACAGGCCATTGACGAGGCCGCGGTTGATCTGGCCCTGATGCGCGCTGTAGGCGTAGCCGAGGAGCGCCAGCGGCCCCGACTGGGCGATGATCGCGCGCCAGCGCGTGACAATTTCGTCGAGCGCCTCGTCCCAATCGAGCGGCGCGAATTTCCCCTCACCCTTGGCGCCGATCCGGCGCAACGGCGTCTGCAGCCGCTGCGGGGAATGCACCAGCTCGGCATCGCGATTGACCTTGGCGCAGGCAAAGCCGGCGGTGAAGGGCTGGTCGGGGTCGCCGTCGATGCGCACGACCCGGCCGCCTTCGACGCGCGCCAATAGCGAGCACATATCCGGACAATCATGGGCACACACGACCCGGACCGTGCCCTCCGGACCGGAGGTGCGGCCTGCGACATCGCGATCGGCCACAATTTCCCGGTCGGGCATTAGGGTTTTCTCCACGACGGCGTGCGAGCTTGCGGGGGGCGATTCTAGTCCGCGATACCGCGAAATGCCATGCCGCTGCCGCGATTTCCCGCGCCGATCGGCCGAGCAGAGGCGGTGCGGTTGCACAAATGCTCTTCGATCGCGTAACACAGGGCCGGCCGGCGCAGCCATCCCCACATCCGGAGCGGGTGCGCGAGGTTCATTCGATGCCGATCAACATCAGCGACAACGGACTTGCCACCACGGCGATCGCCGACACGCCACCCGGCGTGGACGAAGTCCGGGAATTCGCCGCGGCGGTGCTGGCCAAGATGACCCTGGCGGTCGGCAAGGACGCCGCCGCCGCGACCGATCGCGACTGGTTTGTCGCAACCGCGCTAGCCCTGCGCGACCGCGTCACGCGCCGCTGGCTCGCCGACGACCGCGCCGCCGAGGCCGAAGGGCGCAAGCGCGTCTATTACCTGTCGCTCGAATTTCTGATCGGGCGGCTGTTCAGCGATGTCGTGGAGAACCTCAGGCTGACTGAAATCGTGCGCCTGGCGCTCGGTGATATCGGGGTCGATCTCGACCTGCTGCGTGCGGCCGAGCCCGATGCGGCCCTGGGCAATGGCGGTCTCGGCCGGCTCGCCGCGTGCTTTATGGACAGCATGACAGCACTCGGCATCCCGGCCTGCGGCTACGGCATCCGCTATGATCATGGCTTGTTTCGCCAGGTCATCCAGGATGGCTGGCAGCACGAATACCCCGAGCAATGGCTGTCGTTTGGCAACCCTTGGGAATTCGAGCGGCCCGAAATCGTCTATGACATCGGATATGGTGGCCGGGTCGAGCAGCTCGTCGCTGATACGGGGCTGCCGCATGCGCAATGGCACCCGGCGGAGATCGTCCGGGCCGCTGCCTATGACACCCCGATCGTCGGCTGGCGCGGCCGGCACGTCAACCGCCTGCGGCTCTGGTCGGCGCGTGCCGCCGATCCGCTGCGCCTCGACGTGTTCAACGACGGCGATCACGTGGCGGCGCTGGTCCAGCAGGTGCGGGCCGAAGCGATCTCGAAAATCCTCTATCCCGGGGACGAGGCGCCATCGGGCCGCGAATTGCGCCTGCGGCAGGAGTATTTCTTCGTCTCGGCCTCGATCCAGGATCTGGTCTGTCGCCATGTCCAAAAGGGTGGCACTGTCACGACGCTGCCACAGCGCGCCGCGATCCAGCTCAACGACACCCACCCGGCGATCGCCATCGCCGAGCTGATGCGGGTGCTCGTCGATCTGCATTCGCTGCCTTGGGACGAGGCGTGGCGGATCACCCGCGCGACCTGCTCCTACACCAACCATTCGCTGTTGCCCGAGGCGATCGAAACCTGGCCGGTGGCGATGTTCGAAGCGCTCTTGCCGCGCCACCTCGAGATCATCCGCGTGCTCGATCGCGAACACCTCGAAACCGCACGCCGGCAGGAACCGGAAAATCCGGGGCGGCTCGAGGGATTGTCGCTGATCGACGACCGCGAGGGCGGGCAGGTCAGCATGGGATCGCTCGCTTTTCTCGGCTCGCATCGGGTCAACGGCGTGTCGGTGCTGCATACCGAGCTGATGCGCGAGACTGTCTTCCGCGAGTTTCACCGGCTTTATCCCGAACGGATCACCAACAAGACCAACGGCATCACCTTCCGCCGCTGGCTGCATCAGGCGAACCCGCGCTTGACGCGGCTGTTGTGTGACGTCTGCGGCGCGTCCCTCCTCGACGACCCGGAAATGCTCGGCCGCCTTGCGGCCCATGCCGGCGACCCGTCGCTGCACCAGCAGCTGGCGGCGGTCAAGCATGCCAACAAGGAGGCGCTCGCCCGCCTGGTTCACGACCGGCTCGATCTGCGGCTCGATCCCGCGGCATTGTTCGATGTGCAGATCAAGCGGATCCATGAGTACAAGCGGCAATTGCTGAACCTCCTGGAGACGATCGCTCGCTATCAGGCGATCCGCGCCGAGCCGGACCGTGACTGGCTGCCGCGGGTCAAAATCTTCGCCGGCAAGGCCGCATCGAGCTATGTGCAGGCCAAGCTCGTCATCAAGCTCGCCAACGATGTGGCGCGCCGCATCAACAACGACCCGGTGGTCGGCGACCGGCTCAAGCTCGTCTTCCTGCCGAACTACAATGTCAGCCTCGCCGAAGTAATCATTCCGGCAGCCGATCTATCCGAGCAGATTTCGACGGCCGGGCTCGAAGCCTCCGGCACCGGAAACATGAAGCTGGCGTTGAACGGCGCCCTGACGATCGGCACGCTCGACGGCGCCAATATCGAGATCCGCGACCGGGTCGGCGCCGACAACATCGTGATCTTCGGGCTGCGCGCCGAGGAAGTGGTGCAGCGGCGCCGTGCCGGGCTCGATGCGACGGCGGCGATCGCGGCACTGCCGGGCCTCGCGACTGCGATCGCAGCGATCGAAACCGGAGAGTTCTCGCCAGAGGATCCGGGTCGGTTCGCACTGCTCGTCGAGCGCCTCAGAGAGGACGACCGCTACATGGTCACGGCCGATTTTGCCGACTATCGTGCCGCCCAAGAGCGGATCGATGCGCTGTGGCGGTCACAGGGCGGATGGGCCGAAGCCGCCGTCGCCAATATCGCGGGCATGGCCTGGTTCTCTTCCGACCGCACGATCAGCGAATACGCCCGCGACATCTGGGACGTGCCGATCCGAAGAGGTTCGAGCGGCGGCCCATGCGCCTGAGCGACGAAGAGCGGGCGATGCTCGCCGGCGAATTCGGTGAGCCGCGACGCTGGGCTCTCGCCCACCAGATCATCGTTGGGGAGTTTTTCGACGCCGCCGATTTCGTGCCGGTCAGCCAGGCGCACA
Source organism: Allostellaceae bacterium (assembly GCA_050729795.1). GTDB lineage: Bacteria > Pseudomonadota > Alphaproteobacteria > ATCC43930 > CGMCC-115725 > AP-15. Next base: position 20,050 of record JBOHME010000072.1, read on the forward strand.
TCATGGCCGACACCGAATCGCTGGGCGAAGCCGGAGTACGGTTTCTCGAAGGCCTGGCCGCAGCGCCCGAAGCCCAGCGGCGCGCGAGGGTGCCGACGATCACCGACCCGCGCGGCATAGATTTTTCGGTCTATCGTCGGCTCGGCCAGAGCGAGTGGATGGCGGCGCTCGAGCAGCGGGCGATCGACGCGTTGCGCGCGTTTGGCGTGCTGATGACCGACACCTGCATCAATTACCAGACGGTGATCGCACCGATCCGCGGCGACCATGTCGCCTATGGCGACACCGGCGTCACGATCTACGCCAACAGCATTCTCGGCGCGCGCAGCAATTTCGAGGGCGGACCGTCGGCCTTGGCCGCGGCGCTGACCGGGCGCACTCCGCGCTATGGCTGTCATCTCGACCGCCACCGGCGTGGCACCAGGCGCTTTCGGCTTCTCGCCACACCCGGCGATTTCGCCGAATGGGGGGCCGTGGGCGGCATCGTCGGCGAAGCCTGCGGCTCCTATTGGGAGGTGCCGGTTGTCGAGGATGTCGAGCACGTCCCCGGCTCCGATGCTCTGAAGCATTTCGGCGCGGCGCTGGCGAGCTTCGGCTCGGTGCCGCTGTTCCACATGCCGGGCATCACCGCCGAGCCGCCCGATTTTGCCGGACCGCCGCCCGCAGCGATCGCCATCGGTCGGGCCGAAATCGACGCCTTTCTCGCGCGCTACGCGGCCCCCGGGGATCGGCTCGATGTCGTCGTGTTCGGCGCGCCGCAGCTCTCACTGTTCGAAATCGCGGCGGTCGCCGATGCGGTGGACGGCCGGCGGGTTCACCCCGACACTACGCTCCTCGTCACGACCTCGCCGGAGAACAAGCATGCCGCCGACCGCATGGGTCTGACCCGACGCATCGAAGCCAAGGGCGCCGTCGTTGCGCAGGGCATCTGCTTTTACCAGGGCTATGCGCGCGAGATGGCTGAGGCCAATCATTGGACCCGGCTGATGACCAACTCGGCCAAGCTCGTCAATATCATCGGCGGCTACGGCTATCGCCCGACCCTCGGCAGTCTCGAGCGCTGCGTCGCCTCGGCCGTCGCGGGCCGGGTGCTGTAATGTCAATCGTGCTGCGCTGCCATAACGGGATCGGCCCGGCGGTGGTCGGCACGGCGCTTGTCGCTGCCGACAATTTCTCGGCGCGCTACGATCTCGACCGGATCAACGGGATATTTTCGCGTCCGGGCCACAAGCTTGCCGGGCAGAGCTATGTCGATCGCATCCTGGTGCTGAACGACGCCAAGGGCGGGGTCGCTACCGCCTGGATGCTGCACGAGATGATGGCGCGGATGATCGTGCCGCGCGGGCTGATCTTCAACCGGGTCAACCCGATCCTGGCGCAAGGCGGGGCGCTCGCGCATCTGGCGCTCGTTGATCGCTTTGCCGGCGACGTAACCCGGTTGTTCCGGACCGGCGACGAATTGCGCATCGAGCCCGCGATCGGGCTTGTCGAGATCCTGAACCGCGACGCGTGAGGGCCTCGGTTGCTGGACCGGATTTGCCGGCTTGGCTATCGTCGAGCGATGAAATTCGGGGTCTTGCAGTTTTTCAGCTGGCCCGAACGGCGGGTCGAGCTCGCGACGGTCTATGCCCGCGCGCTCGACCGCATCGCGATCATGGATCGCAACCCCTATGACGCGGTGTGGCTCGCCGAGCATCACTTTTCGAGCTTCAGCGTGTGCCCGTCGGTGCACATGGTCGGCACACTCGCCGCCGCCCGCACCAACCGGCTGCGCATCGGCACCGCAGTATCATTGGCACCGTTCTACCATCCGTTGCGG
>JBOHME010000073.1:0-21565 GCA_050729795.1 Allostellaceae bacterium
GTGTGCTGAAGGTTAATCGGCCGCCTTGCGGCATCGCGTCACGCGCGTTTATCGCCAGGTTCAGGATCGCGAGCTCGATCTGGATCGGATCGACCAGCGCCGGCCGCAGATCGGGTGTGAGCACCGTATCGATGCGGATGTTGGGGCCGACCGAACGCTCGACCATGTCGCGGCTATTGGCGACGACGCGGTTGAGGTCGACGGCTTGCGGGCTCAGGCGCTGCTTGCGCGAAAAGGCGAGCAGGTTTTCGGTCAGCTCGGCGCCGCGATCGGCGGCACGGCTCGCGGTGCGCAGCAGCTTGATCCCCTGCGGGCTCGTCACATGCCGTTCGAGCATTTCGAGGCTGCCCAGGACCGCCGTCAACAAATTGTTGAAATCGTGGGCAATACCACCGGTGAGCTGGCCGATCGCCTCCATCTTCTGGGCTTGGCGAAAGGCCTCTTCGAGCTTGAGCCGCTCGCTGATTTCGGCGGCGACGCGCTGCTCCAGGGTTTCGTTGAGCAGGCGCAGCGCCAGCGCCGCTTGCCGCCGCTCGAGTGCCACCGCGGCCTGGTTGGCAGCCGCTTCGAGCAGCAGGCGCTGGGTTGGCAGCGGAAATTTGGGGTGGCGCGAGCCGGCGACGATCGTCCCATGATCGGCCGCGCCGATCGTTTGGAGCGCCATTCGCACGCGACCGCCGCCGGTGGGGTTGTCGAACGATGCGGCACGTTTGGCTATCGGTTCGATCAGCCATCCGCTGACTGCTGCGACAATTCGCTCGGTCTGATCGGCGGCCAGCGGGTCTCTCGCACGCACGACCGGTGGACCGCTCCCGCCATCTGCGCCCAGCGAGACAAACGCGAATTCGAGACCGAGCATCACCACTAGCACCTCGGCGACGCTCTCGGTGATCGGCTGGGTGTCGTCCGCGATCCACCGGGTCGGCAATATCGACACCGCCATCAGATCACCGATCGCCCGACGCAGCTCTTCCGGGGTCTCGGGCCAATCCGGCGCCGCGTCCCGAGGCTCGGCCTCGGCCGGCCGTCCGATTTCCACAGAGCGCGAGATGACGGCTACTCGATAGCGCGGCGTCGCGAGCGGGCGAAGCTCGCTCGCCGGATCGCTCGGGGCCAAGATTGCCACTCGCTGCCCCCGACCCGGAGGGGTCTGCCGCCGCGCCGGAATCCGCCGGGGTATCCGCCGGCCGTCAACTCCAGCTGCACGCAAACCTCCATCCGCAGCCCGGTATCGAACGCATCCCGCTCGTCACCGATCCGTTTGCACACACACCTGCGAGCCTGGGCAACGCCGTCCCGCCAGGATCTCGTCAGGGGTGAACATCACGCGCGCCGCATCGTTCCATCAGGGGTAGGGGATTTTATCACGCGCGGTCCGGGGAAGCGGCGGGTGTGGACCAGCCTTTCGCGGCACGCAGGGTTGTGCGCCGGCTAGACCGGGCGACTGGCTTCGAGGCGGCGGCGCAGCGCCGCAGCGAGGCGAAAGGCGGCCGGGTTGAGGGTGATCGACAGCAGCGCCCCGGCCAGGATCAGATTGCGCCCTTCGCCACTCAGCAGGCCACAATTGGTGCTCAGATCGGCGAGAATGAACGAGAACTCACCGATTTGCGCGAGCCCTGCCGAAACCGTCAACGCGGTGATTGCCGGGTAGCCGGCGATCCGGACGATCGCGAACGCCGCCAGCGACTTGCCGATCATGACGATCGCCAGGACCGCCAACACCTGAAACGGATGGCGTAGCAGAATGCCGGGATCAAACAGCATCCCGACCGACAGGAAAAACAGCACCGCGAACGCGTCTTCGAACGGTTTGGCCTGCTCGGCGGCGCGGTGACTGTGGTCGCTTTCGCTGACGACGATGCCGGCGAGGAAGGCACCGAGGGCGGCCGAGCCGAACAATTGCGCTGCGGCAAAAGCGATGCCAAGCGCGGCGGCGATCACCGCCAGCGTAAAAAGCTCGCGCGACCGGGTACGCACGACCTGTTCGAGCAGCCACGGCAGCAGCCGAATGCCGAGGATCAGCATTATCGCGACAAAGCCCGCAATCTTGGTAAGGGTCAGTGCCAGCGACCAGCCGAGACTGCCGCCATCGGGCGCAGCTCTGCCGCCGAGCGCGGGCGCGAAGGCCGGCAGCGCGGCGAGAGCGACGACGGTCAGCAGATCCTCGACGATCAGCCAGCCGACAGCGATCCGGCCGTCGGCAAGAATGGTCAGACCGCGCTCTTCGAGGGTCCGCACCAGCACAACGGTGCTGGCGACCGACAATGCCAGACCGAGTGCTATGCCCGCACCCAGACTCCAACCCCAAATCCGGGCAGCACCGATCCCGAGCAGCGTCGCAGCGGCGATCTGCACCACCGCTCCGGGCAGCGCGATGCGATGCACCGCGATCAGATCGCGGATCGAGAAATGCATGCCGACGCCGAACATCAGCAGCATGACCCCGATCTCGGCGAGTTGCGGCGCGAGATGAGGGTCGGCGACAAAGCCGGGAGTGAACGGCCCCGCGGCAACCCCGGCCAGCAGATAGCCGACGATCGGCGGCAGGCCGAGGCGGACTGCGGCAAAACCGCCGGCGAAGGCGAGCGCCAGACCGATCGCGATCGTCGAGATCAGCGAGACGTCGTGCGGCACTCAGCCGGCGCGCCGGGCGCGAAACCGCAGGCGGACATAATCGGCGATCCAGAGACCGGTTTCGTCCATCAGGATCGGCCGCAGCAGGTCGGCCACCTCCGTCCTGGCCGGTTTTCGATCGGCTTGCGGCAGGGCACCAAAGAAGTCGTCGGCAAACGTGTCGAGCCAGGCTTCGAGCCCCGCCGCGAGCGGTGTCGGGCGCGGCACGATGGCGATCTCGTCGATGGCAAATCCAGCCGCTTCGAGCCGCGTGCTGTAGGCCGCGGCCGACGGGAACCACCATGGGCTGAGACGCTGCCACTCGACCCCGCGCCGCGCCAAGACCGCGCGCAGCCCGACCATGATCGCGGCGGTGTTGTTGTGGCCGCCCATTTCCGCGACAAACCGTCCGCCCGGCTTCAGCGCCCGATGCACGCCGGCGAGGACTTTTTCGGCCGGGCGCATCCAATGCAATGCCGCGTTCGAGAACACCGCGTCGAACTCGCCGTCGAAGGTGAGGTTCTGACCGGCCACGATCCTGGCGTCGAGACCGCGCGCCCGGGCCGCGGCGACCATGTCCGGGGCGGCATCGACCGCGACCGCCGCGGCGCCGGCGGCGGCGATCCGTTCGGTCAGCACCCCGTCGCCGCAACCGAGATCGAGGATCCGCTCACCCGGTTTGGGCGCCAGCAACGCAAGCACCGGCCCGCCTAGAGCCGGGACGAAATGCGCGGTCTGCGCATAGCGCTCGGCTGACCAGTGCTGCTTTGATAGTTCGCTCACGTTCAGGCCTCTACTTTGATCATCGTCCTCCATCCTGCCGCTGCTTCTGCAGCAAATCAGCAGCAGAAAATTCGGTGCCGGCTTATTCGGTCGTTCGCGCGACCAAGCTCCATGGCGGCACAAGCGCGAGAACATGACGCGATGATGGCAATTTTACATGCCAGATAAAGGTGTCCTCCGCCGATGCTCAGATCTGAGCCGCACCGCCATCGACGAACAGCTCTATGCCGGTGACATAGGCGCTGTCGTCGGAAGCGAGAAATACCGCCGCTTTGCCGAGATCGTCCGGCCTGCCGATGCGGCCGAGCGGAACCGAAGCGACCGCCGCGGCTTTGTCCTGGTCCGTCATCAGGTGGGAGAGGCCGGGGGTCTCGGTGTACCCGGGGCTCAGCACGTTGACCCGGATGTCGCGCCCCTTCAAATCGACAATCCAGGTGCGCGCAAACGAGCGTATCGCGGCCTTGGACGCGTTGTACGCCGAGCAGGCGGCGAAGCCCTTGATCGACACCATCGAGCCGGTCAGGATCACCGACGAGCCCTTGGCTAAGAGCGGCAGCGCCTTCTGCACGGCGAACAGGAGGCCGCGCACGTTGGTGTTGAACGTCCGGTCGAAATGCTCCTCGGTGATCTCTCCGAACGGAGCGGCTTCGTAGAACCCGGCGTTCGCCGCCAGCACGTCGATATGCCCGGCTTGCGCCTTGACCGTTGCGTAGATGCGGTCGAGGTCGGCGAGATTTGTCGTGTCGCCCGGGATTGCCGCGGCATTGCCGCCAATCGCGGCGACTGCCTGATCCAGCTCGGATTGATGGCGGCCGGTGATGAACACCCGCGCGCCTTCCCGGGCAAAATGCCCGGCGATGCCGAGGCCGATCCCGGCGCTGCCTCCGGTGACGACGGCGACTTTGTTTGCGAGCTTGCTGGTCATGGCGATTTCCACTTCGAATTGAGTGAGTTGGATGGGTCGCGAAACCCATCGTGGCGCAATCGGTGTGGTGGGTTGCGCTGCGCTCTACCCATCCGACGGTTTGGGCGCTTCGGCGTGGTGGCGAAGGGCGGAAAGGGTGGTGCGGGTGGTGATGATTTCGGGGTCGATTGCGAGCTCGATCACCGCGGCGCGGGTGCCGGCGGCGGCTTCCTCAAAGGCGGGGGCGAAGTCTTCGGTGCGCTCGATGCGCGCGGCATAGGCGCCATAGGCGCGGGCGAGGGCGGCGAAATCGGGGTTGGCGAGCGCGGTGCCGACCACTCGGCCGGGAAAGCGGCGCTCCTGGTGCATCCGGATCGTGCCGTACATCGCGTTGTTGAACAACAGGATGATCGGACCGACACCGAGGGCGAGCGAGGTGGCCAGCTCCTGCCCGGTCATCAAAAACCCGCCATCGCCGCAAAACCCGACCACGAGCCGGCCGGGATGGACGAGCTTGGCGGCAACCGCGGCGGGGACGCCGTAGCCCATGGCTCCGCTCGTTGGGCCGAGCTGCCGTCCCGGCCGCCGGTATTGCAGAAAGCGATTGGGCCAGCCGCTGAAATTGCCGGCGTCGCTGGTCACGATCGCGTCGTCCGGCAGACGTTCGCGCAGCCAGCCCATGACCCGGCCAAGATCAAGCGCGGTGTGGGCAGTGGCGGGAGAGGGGGCGAGCCCGGCTTCGTACTCGGCGCGCGCCGTTGCACGCCACTGCGCCCGAGCTGCCGCAGGTATCGGCTCCAGCGTTGCCGCGGCGGCGGCAAATTCGGCTACGCCCGACTGGATCGCCAGGACCGGCCGAAACACGCGGCCCAATTCCTCGGCGGAAGGATGGACATGGACCAGCGTCTTGCCCGGATCGGGAATGCCCAAAAGGGAATAGGATTGCGAGGTGATCTCGCCGATGCGCGCGCCGACCGCCAGCAGCAGGTCGGATTGCGCGATGCGCGCGACCAGCGCCGGGCTGGCGCCGGTGCCGAGATCGCCGACATAGCAACGGGAGCGATTGTCGCAGATGTCCTGACGGCGGAACGAACAGGCTACCGGCAGATCGTTGGCCTCGGCAAACCGGGTGACTTCACGGCATGCGGCGTCGCTCCACCCGCCGCCGCCGACCAGCATCACCGGCCGCTCGGCCATCACGAGCAGGCGGCGCAGCTCCGCGAGGTCCGCCGCACCCGGATGAGCGTGGACCGGCCGGTACGGGCCGGACACCGCAGCCGAGACGCGATCGCGCAGCATGTCCTCGGGCAGAGCCAGCACAACCGGCCCGGGCCGCCCCGAGGTCGCGACCTGGAACGCCTGGTTGACGAGCTCGGGGATGCGATCGGCGAGGTCGATCTGCGCCACCCACTTGGCGAGCGGTGCGAACATCCGGCGGAAATCGACCTCCTGAAACGCTTCCCGGTCGATCTGGTGGCGCGCCACCTGACCGACCAGCACGACCATCGGCGTCGAATCCTGGAATGCGGTGTGAATGCCGATCGCGGCATTGCAGGCCCCGGGGCCGCGGGTCACCAAGAGCACGCCGGGCTTGCCGGTCAATTTGCCGTAGGCTTCAGCCATGAATGCCGCCCCGCCTTCCTGGCGGCAGGTGACGAGGCGGATCTCGAGCGCGTCATAAAGCGCGTCGAGGATTTCGAGATAGCTTTCGCCGGCGACGCTGAAGGCGATCTCGACCTGGTGCGCACGCAGCGCAGCGACGACCAGCTGGCCGCCGCTGAGAGGAGCAAGGTTGGTCGCCATGATCCAGTCTCGGCAATTCGACAGGCCGCCATATGAGGCGATGCGCCACGGCAACGGAAGAGGCTTTGACGCGGGTCGGGATGCGATCGCCGGGTCCGGCCTATAATCGGCTGCCGAGCGGTGCCGGGCGGCGGTGCGCGACGCGCGGTCGGGGGACTGCTAAGCTCGCTCCGGAGGATTCGGCAGGCCAGCCATGGACGACCAGCATAGCGAGATTGTCGCGCCGGCGGAACGGCGGAACGACGCAGATACGGTTCGCCGCGAGCCTGCGGAGCCGGCCGCCGCGCCACCACCGGACGGGTCGCCGGATGGAACCGGGTCACGGCGCCGCTCGCCGCTGCGGCTGATCCTGTGGCTGCTCTTGGTGGCCGCGGTGATCGTGGCGGTAGTGGTGGTGCTGCCACGGCTGCATCGCCAGCCGAGCCGGGCCGGACGCGCCTTCAGCCAGACGGTGCCGGTCGGCACCGCAACGGTTGAGAAAGGCGACATGCCGGTTACGTTGAGCGGGCTCGGCACGGTCACCCCGCTGGCTACGGTCACGGTCAAGACGCAGATCAACGGCTATCTGATGTCGGTCGGCTTTCAGGAGGGCCAGCACGTCAAGAAAGGGGATTTTCTTGCCCAGATCGATCCACGGCCCTACCAGGTGGCGCTCGAGCAGGCCCAGGCGCAGCTCGCCAAGGACGCGGCATCGCTGAAGGACGCCGAGCTTGACCTCAAGCGCTACAACACTCTCGTCGCTCAGAACTCGATCGCGACGCAGACCCGCGATACGCAGGCCGCGACCGTCGGCCAGGATCGGGCGCAGATCATGCTCGACCAGGCACAGATCGACACGCAGCGGCTCAACCTGACCTATTGCCACATCATTTCGCCGGTAACCGGCCGGGTCGGGTTGCGCCAGGTCGATCCCGGCAATTATGTGCAGACCAGCGATGCCAACGGCATCGTCATCGTCACCGAGCTGCAGCCGATCTCGGTCATCTTCACATTGCCCGAGGACAGCCTCCCCGAAGTGCTGAAGGAATGGCACGCCGGCGCGAAGCTGCAGACTATCGCCTATGACCGCAGCGACACGGTCAAGCTCGATACCGGAATGCTCGAAACGATCGACAACCAGATCGACACCGCGACTGGAACGGTCAAGCTGCGCGCGATCTTCAACAACCCCGATGAAATGCTGTTTCCGAACCAGTTCGTTAATGTGCGGCTATTGGTCCAGACGTTGACGGGCGTCGCCCTGGTGCCGAGTGCTGCGATCCAGCGCGGCGCTCCCGGCACTTTTGTCTATGTTGTCAAATCCGACCACACCGTAGCGGTGCAGACGGTCAAGCTCGGCCCGACCGACGGGCAGCACGTGGTGGTTTTGGCCGGCTTGCAGCCGGGGCAGATGGTCGTCGATGACGGCGCCGACCGGCTCAAGGACGGCGCCAAGGTGACGCTTGCCCCGACGGCCGGGTCGGGCGCGCAATCGGCCGATGCTGCGACGCCCGCCGCAACCGGGCAGGCCACCTCCGGGCCATCGCACGGCGCGGCGCATCCGGGACGGCAACGGCACCGGCAAGGCGGCGCTTCTCAAACCAGCGGCGGCGCTTCTCAAACCAGCGGTGGCGCGTCCCAAACCGGCGGTGGCGCGTCCCAAACCAGCGAATGAGCCCGTCACGCCTCTTCATCCTGCGCCCGGTCGCGACCACCCTTTTGATGGCGGCGATCATGCTGGTGGGCCTCTTTGCCTATCGATTTCTGCCATTGTCGGCGCTGCCCGAGGTCGATTATCCGACCATCCAGGTGCAGACCTTTTACCCGGGTGCCAGCCCCGATGTGATGACCTCCTCGGTGACGGCACCGCTCGAAGTGCAATTGGGGCAGATGCCCGGGCTCGACCAGATGTCGTCGGCGAGCTCGGCCGGCGCCTCGGTCATCACCTTGCAGTTCAGCCTCGATCTCAGCCTCGACGTGGCCGAGCAGGAAGTGCAGGCGGCGATCAACGCCGCGGGCAACCTGCTGCCTTCGGACCTGCCGGCCCCACCGATCTACGCCAAGGTCAATCCGGCCGACGCGCCGATCCTGACCTTGGCGGCAACCTCGAAGACGCTGCCATTGACCCAGGTCGAGGACCTCGCCGACACCCGCATGGCGCAGAAGATTTCGCAGCTGCCGGGGGTCGGGCTCGTCAGCATCAGCGGCGGCAACCGTCCGGCGGTGCGCATCCAGGCCAACAATCTCCAGCTCGCCGCCTACGGCCTCAACATCGACGATCTGCGCACCGCGCTCGCCAATGCCAACGTCAACACCCCAAAGGGCAATTTCGACGGCCCGAAGCGCGCCTACACGATCAACGCCAACGACCAGATCCAGGACCCGGCGCAATACGACAATCTGGTCATCGCCTACCGCAATGGCGCACCGGTCCGGCTCAAGGATATCGGCAAGGCAACAGAGGCCGCGGAGAACAGCGAGCTCGCCGCCTGGGTCGATCGCGAGCCGGCGATCATTGTCAATGTCCAGCGCCAGCCCAACGCCAATGTCATTGCCGTCGTCGACAGCATTGAAAAACTGCTGCCCGAGCTCAGGGCGGCATTGCCGGCGGCGGTCGATGTGCGAATCGTGACCGACCGCACGACGACGATCCGCGCCTCGGTCGCCGATGTCGAGTTCGAGCTCGGTCTCGCCGTCCTGCTGGTCGTTGCGGTGATTTTTTTGTTTTTGCGAAGCCCGTCGGCGACGCTGATCCCGAGCCTGTCGGTGCCGCTATCCCTGGTTGGCACGCTCGCCTTCATGTACCTCTTCGGGTTCAGCCTCAACAACCTGTCGCTGATGGCGCTGACGATCGCGACCGGCTTTGTCGTCGATGATGCGATCGTCATGATCGAGAACATCCAGCGCTATGTCGAAGCCGGCGACCCGCCATTGCAGGCCGCGCTCAAGGGTTCCGAGCAGATCGGCTTTACGATCATCTCGCTGACGATCTCGCTGATCGCGGTCTTGATCCCGCTGTTGTTTATGCCCGATGTGGTCGGACGGCTGTTTCGCGAATTCGCGATCACGCTTGCCGTCACGATTGTCATTTCCGCCGTCGTGGCGCTGACCCTGGTGCCGATGATGTGCGCAAAAATCCTGCGCCATCAGCGGCCGGAAGAGATGTCGTGGGTCGCGCGCAAAAGCGGGGAGTGGTTCGATGCGCTGATCGCCCGTTACGGCCGGCTGCTGAACTGGGTGCTCGACCACCAGCCGCTCACCCTCGTCGTCGCGGTGGCGACGCTGGTCCTGACCGTGCTCCTCTATATCGTGATCCCCAAAGGGTTCTTTCCGGTCCAGGACACCGGTCTGATCCAGGGCATCTCGGTGGCCTCGCCATCGGTTTCGTTCACCGCGATGTCGCAGCGCCAGCAGGCGCTGGGGGATGCGATCCTCAAGGATCCCGATGTTACGAGCCTGACCTCGTTCATCGGGGTGGACGGCACCAACACGACGCTCGACAGCGGCCGGTTCCTGATCAACCTGAAGCCGCGTGACCAGCGCTCCCTGTCGGCCAGCGACGTGATCCGGCGGATCGAACGGGAGACCGCGAAGATCGCCGGCATCCAGCTCTACATGCAGCCGGTGCAGGACCTGACCATCGACGCGACGGTCAGCCGCTCGCAATACCAGTTCGCGCTCGAAGACGCCAATGCCGACGAATTCGCGCGCTGGGTGCCGAAGCTCCTGCAGCGGCTCGATCAGATCCCGCAGATCGAGGGTGTTTCCAGCTCCTATTCCGAAAACGGCCTGTCGGCCTATGTGAATATCGACCGCGCCACCGCCGCGCGGTTCGGCATCACCCCGGCCACCGTGGACAACGCGCTCTACGATTCGTTCGGCCAGCGCATCGTGTCGACGATCTTCACCCAGTCGAACCAGTACCGCGTGATCCTGCAGGCCGACCCGTCGATGCAGCGCTCGCTGAGCGCGCTCGGCCAGATCTACCTGCCGTCGTCGACCGTGGCCAACGGCCAGGTGCCGCTGTCGGCGATCGCGCAGATCGAAGAGCAGACAGCACCGCTCGAAATCGACCATCTCGGCCAGTTTCCGTCGGCGATGGTCTCGTTCAACCTCGCGCCGGGCGCATCGCTCGGTAGCGCCGTCGGTGCGATTCAACAGGCCGAAAAGGAGATCGGGCTGCCCGCCAGTATGATCACCGTGTTCCAGGGTGCGGCACTGGCGTTCCAGGCGGCACTCGGCAACGAGCTGATCCTGATTCTCGCGGCGATCATCACCGTCTATATCGTGCTCGGCGTGCTCTATGAGAGCTTTATCCACCCGATCACGATCCTCTCGACACTGCCTTCGGCCGGGGTCGGCGCGCTGTTGGCGCTGATGATCGACGGCAGCGACCTGTCGGTGATCGCGATCATCGGCATCGTCCTGCTGATCGGCATTGTCAAAAAGAACGCCATCATGATGGTCGATTTCGCGCTCGACGCCGAACGCCACCAGGGCAAAACACCGCGCGAGGCGATCTACCAGGCCTGTCTGCTGCGCTTCCGCCCGATCCTGATGACGACGATGGCGGCGCTGTTTGCCGCGCTGCCGCTGATGCTCGGCACCGGGGTCGGCTCGGAGTTGCGCCATCCGCTCGGGGTGACGATCGTCGGCGGTCTGATCGTCAGCCAGCTGCTGACCCTGTTTACAACGCCGGTCATTTATCTCGGCTTTGGCCGGCTCGGTGAACTGATCCGCGCCAAGCCAAGCGGTCCCGCTCCCGCGGGCGCGGTACGGTGAACCCGTCGGCGCCTTTTATCGGGCGGCCGGTCGCGACCACTCTCTTGACCATCGGCATCGCGCTCGCCGGATTTTTCGCCTATCTGAAACTGCCGGTGGCGCCGCTGCCGCAGGTCGATTTCCCAACCATCTCGGTGCAGGCGCAGATGCCGGGCGCCAGCCCCGAGACGATGGCGACAACGGTGGCGACCCCGCTCGAGCGCCATCTCGGGGTCATTGCCGATGTTACCGAGATGACCTCGTCGAGCAGCGTCGGCTCGGCCCGCATCGTCTTACAGTTCAACCTGAGCCGGGACATCGACGGTGCGGCCCGCGATGTCGAGGCGGCGATCAACGCCGCGCGCGCCGATCTGCCGACGAGCCTGCGGCAGAACCCGACCTATCGCAAAGTCAACCCGGCTGACGCGCCGATCGCGATCCTGGCGATGAGCTCGGACACGCTGACCCGCGGCCAGATCTACGACGCCGCCTCGACGGTGATGCAGCAGGCGCTGTCGCAGATCGACGGCATCGGCCAGGTCGTGATCAGCGGCAGCTCGCTGCCGGCGGTGCGGGTCGAGCTGAACCCGATGGCCCTCTTCAAATACGGGATCGGGCTCGAAGACGTGCGCGCCGCACTCGCCTCGGCCAATGCGCACAGCCCCAAGGGGGCGATCGATGTCGGCAACCGGCGATATCAAATCTACACCAACGACCAGGCCAACCACGCCGCCGACTATCGTCCGCTGATTGTCGCCTATCGCAACGGCTCGGCGGTGCATTTGACCGATGTCGCCGAAATCGACGATTCGGTCGAAAATCTGCGCAACCAGGGTCTGTCGAACGGCAAGCCGGCGGTTCTCGTCATCCTCTACCGGCAGCCTGGCGCCAACATCATCGCCACCGTCGACCGGATCAAGGCGATCCTGCCGCAGCTGAGTGCCTCGATCCCGAGTGCCATCAATGTCTCGCTGACGATGGACCGGACGACGACGATCCGCACCTCGCTGCACGATGTCGAGCGGGCATTGCTGATCGCGATCGGGCTCGTGATCCTCGTCGTCTTCGTCTTTCTGCGCAATCCGCGCGCCACATTGATCCCGAGCGTCGCGGTGCCGGTATCGCTGATCGGCACCTTCGGGGCGATGTATCTACTCGGCTACAGCCTGGACAATCTGTCGCTGATGGCGCTGACCGTCTCGACGGGGTTTGTCGTCGACGATGCGATCGTCGTTCTCGAAAACATCACCCGGCATATCGAGGCCGGCATGACGCGCATGGACGCGGCACTGCTCGGCGCACGCGAGGTCGGCTTTACCGTCTTGTCGATGAGCTTGTCGCTGATCGCGGTGTTCACGCCGATCCTGCTGATGAGCGGCATCGTCGGCCGGCTGTTCCGCGAATTCGCGGTGACCCTGTCGGTGGCGATCTTGATCTCGCTCGCGATCTCGCTCTCGACGACGCCGATGATGTGCGCGCATCTCTTGTCGCCGCGGCCCAGCGCGTCGCATGGCCGGCTCTACCACGCTGCCGAGCGCGCATTCGATGCGGTGCTCGGGGTTTACGATCGCAGCTTGCGCCACGCCCTGCAATGGCCGGCGCTGGTCATGCTGAGCCTTGCCGCGACGATCGTCTTGGCCGGCTATCTGTTTGTGATCATCCCCAAGGGGTTCATCCCGGAGCAGGACACGGGGCGGATGATCGGCGGCATCCAGGCCGACCAGAGCATCTCGTTTCAGGCGATGGAACAGAAGCTGACCCAGTTCGTCAACATCATCCGGCACGATCCGGCGATCGCCAACGTCGTCGCCTTCACCGGCGGCGGCCAGACCAATTCCGGTTTTGTCTTCGCGGTGCTGAAGCCATTGTCCGAGCGCAACGTCTCGGTCATGCAGGTGATTGCCCGGCTTCGCCCCAAGCTCAACCATGTCGCCGGCGCCCGGCTGTTTTTGCGCGCTGTGCAGGACATCTGGGTCGGCGGGCGCCAGAGCAACGCCGAATACCAATACACGCTGCAAGGCGACAATACGGCCGACATCTACAAATGGGCGCCAAAGGTCGAAGCAGCGCTGCAAAAGATCAAGGACCTGACCGAGGTCAACCTCGACCAGCAGCAGAAGGGGCTGGAGACCGATCTGGTCATCGACCGGCCCACCGCCGCCCGGCTTGGGCTCAACGTCGCCGAGATCGACAACACGCTCTACGACGCCTTCGGCCAGCGGCAGGTCTCGGTCATCTATGCCGCGCGCAACCAGTATCATGTGGTGATGGAGGTGGCGCCGCGGTTCTGGCAGGACCCGCAGACCTTGAAGGACATCTATGTCAGCACCAGTGGCGGCACGGTCAGCGGAACCCAATCGACAAATGCGCTGGCCGGCACGGTCTCGGTCTCGGCACCGACCGCCACCGGCACCGCCGCCGCTACTGCCGCAGCCCAGATCGCCAGCGACACCGCGCGCAATCAGGCGAACAATTCGCTCGCCAATACCGGTCACGGCGCTACCTCGACCGGGGCGGCGGTCAGCACCGCCGCCGAGACGATGGTGCCATTGTCGGCCTTCAGCCATTTCGGGCCTGGCAACACGCCGCTCGCGGTCAATCACCAGGGTCTCTTTGTCGCCGCCACCGTGTCGTTCAACCTGGCGCCCGGGGTGTCGCTGAGCCAGGCTCGGCAACACATCGACGAGGCGATTCGCAATCTCGACATGCCGGCGACGATCCATGGCAGCTTCCAGGGCACCGCCAAGGTTTTCGAACAGTCGGTTGCCGACGAGCCGCTGCTGATCGGCGCGGCGCTGCTCGCCGTCTATATCGTGCTGGGCGTGCTCTACGAGAGCTATGTCCACCCACTGACGATCCTGTCGACACTGCCTTCGGCCGGGGTCGGCGCGGTGCTGGCGCTGATCGTGACCGGCACCGAGTTCAGCCTCATCGCGCTGATCGGCGTGATCCTGCTGATCGGCATCGTCAAGAAGAACGCGATCATGATGATCGACTTCGCGCTCGACGCCGAGCGCAGCCTCGGCCTCGGTTCGCGCGAGGCGATCTACCAGGCCTGCCTGAAGCGGTTCCGGCCGATCATGATGACGACGTTTGCCGCGATGCTCGGCGCCGTGCCCTTGGCGATCGGCTTTGGCGAGGGGGCCGAGCTGCGCCGCCCGCTCGGCATCTCGATCGTCGGCGGGTTGATGGTCAGCCAGGTTCTGACCCTCTACACGACACCCGTGATCTATCTTTATCTCGACCGGTTCCGCCTGTGGGCGCAGCGGCAGTGGAGCGCGGTCACGCCGCGCTTTGGCGCCGGTCATCTTCCCGAACCCGGCGAATGAGGAGATCCCTGCCGGCGGGCCTGCTCGGACTGGCCGCCATCCTCTCCGCGTGCACGGTCGGGCCCGATTATCGCCGGCCCGCCGCCACGGTGCCCGCCCTCTACAAAGAATACCCATACAAGGAGGCCAAGCCGCAGCCGGGCTGGCAGCTCGGCCGGCCGGCTGACACCATCGATCGCGGCGATTGGTGGGCGATCTACGACGATCCGGTGCTCGACCACCTCGAGCGGCGCATCGACATCTCGAACCAGAACCTCAAATCCGCCGCCGCCGCGTTCGAGGAGGCCGAATTCATTGTCGCCGAGGCGCGCGCCGGGTTCTTCCCGACCGGGACCGCCAATGCCGAGGCACAGCGCTCGCGCGGCGGCGGCAGTGTCTCGAGCGGCACCGGCGCGTCATCTTTTCTCTCCAGCAGCGGCGGCCACATCAGCAGTTTTTTCAGCGACAGTGTCGATGCGAGCTGGACACCCGATTTCTGGGGCCAGGTGCGCCGCACCGTCGAGGCCAATGTCGCCACCGCGCAGGCGAGCGCCGCCGATGTCGCCAATGCGCGGCTTTCGGCACAAGGGGCGCTCGCCGGCGACTATCTTCAGTTGCGCATCGCCGATGAATTGAAGCGTTTGCTCGATGATTCGGCCGCGGCATTTGCCGAATCGCTGCGCATCACCCGCAATCAATACGCTGCCGGCACCGCTGCGCAATCCGATGTGTCGCAGGCCCAGGCGCAGCTGCAATCGACCCAAGCCCAGGCGATCGCTACCGGTGTGACCCGCGCGCAATTCGAGCACGCGATCGCGGTGCTGATCGGCGTGCCGCCGGCGGCGCTGACGATCGCCCCGACGGATGCGGTGATCGCGGTCCCCGAAATCCCGCCCGGCCTGCCTTCGGCGTTGCTCGAGCGCCGGCCGGACATCGCCGGGGCCGAACGGGCAATGGTCGCGGCCAACGCCGAGATCGGGGTCGAGGTCGCGGCCTTCTACCCGACAATCAATTTGTCCGGCGATGCCGGAACCTCGGCCGCGACTTTGAACAAGCTGGTCAGCGAGTCGGGTGAATTCTGGTCGTTCGGCGCGAGCCTGGTTGAGACCGTGTTCGACGCGGGGCTGCGTCATGCGCGAGTGCAGGCGGCGCGTGCGGTCTTCTATCAGGATCTCGCCGATTACCGGCAGACGGTGCTGACCGCGTTTCAGCAGGTCGAGGACGAGCTCGCGGCGCAGCGGATCCTCGCGCAGGAGGCGGCGGTGCAGGATGCGGGGGTGACGGCAGCGCGCGAGGCGCAGCGCGTCCTCAACAACCAGTACCTGGCCGGCACAGTCGCTTATACGAGTGTCATCGTCGCCGAGCAGACGGCACTTTCCGATGCCGAAACCGCGCTCAACATTCGCGAAAGCCGGCTCGTCGCCAGCGCGACCCTGGTCGAGGCTTTGGGCGGCGGCTGGAATACGGCGCAGCTGCCAACCCGCGGCGCGATCGAAAACGCGGCACCGCTCGATTTCAATCCGCTGCCGCCGATCCTGCCGGTGCAGGGCCAGGAGCCCCAGCCGGTGCAAGAGATTCGCACCCGCTGAGACCCTTGCTCCTCGGTCACGCTGGTCCAGCAAAGGGCAGGCGGCGGAACAGCCGACGGTAGAGCGCCAGATAGGCGCCCTGGAACAATCCGGCGGCGAGAAATGGCGCAGCCAGCAGATCGGCATCGAACAGCAGGCCGCCGACGAGCGGGCCGAGCGCGCGCGGGATTTGCGATGACACCGTCCCGAGGCTGACCGCGAGACCGCGGCGCTCGGGGCTGACCAGCTGGACGGTCAGCGCCTGGCGCGCGCCGGCCGTCGCCCGGCTCAGCGTCGAGCGCAGGATGTGCAGTCCCGCCGCGATCGCGAAGCTCGGTGAAAACGGCAGCAGCAGCAAAAAGATGAGACCGAAGAGGCGCATGATGACGACCGCGTCGACCAGCCCGAGGCGGGTGATCAGCCGGCGGGTGGCCAGTGTCGACAACCCGGCGAGGACGAAACCGGCGCTCATCACCGGCCCGATCGCTCCCGGTCCGGCACCAAACCGCAAATGGAACCAATAGGCGAGAAATGGACCGACCATGCTGATGCCGAGACCGTTCAGCAGATTGACACCGATCAGCCCTCTCAGGCGGCGCCGCTCGACCTGCCGCTGCACTGGCATATCATCCTCGGCAGCCGGGATAACCCGCGCCTCCGGCACCGTTCGCAGCACAGCGAAGCAGAGGGCCGCGGCGAGCCCTGCCACGACAAAGATCACCCGGTAGGCAACCGCTCCCTGCAGCCACGGGGAGAGCCAGCCCGGCAATCCGGCGAGCAGCGATCCCGTGCCCATCGCCAGAAAGCCGGCCGCCATGTTGAGGCGGAAGGCATGAGCGATTTCGGTCGAGCTCAATCCGGCCGCCAGCCACGACTGCTCGATCGGGCTGAATGGTCCCATCGCCCCGGTGGCACCGCGCCCATAACCGGTCGCGATCGCTGCCAGCCCCAGCCATAACGGCTCGCTGGTGGAGAATGCGATCACCGCAGCAGCCAGCTGCGCCGCCTCGTAGCCGAGCAGAAAGCGCTTGCGCCCGACGCGGTCGCTGAGCGGACCGAGCATCAAAGTCAGCGCGATGCTGCACACCGTTGCGGCGGCGAACAGCGCGCCGATGCTGGCGGCCGACCACGACAGCGCGCGCAGATAGAGCGTGAAATCGACGACCATCAGACCCTGTGCGGTCCCGCGGATGGCGCGTGCCGCGATCAGCCGCTGCGCCTTGTAATCGAGCCCCCGGATCACTCCCATCGCACCTCGCCAGCCTTCGCGCGTGCCGCCGGCCGCGACCGGTCTTTCGCATTCGCGGCAGCGTAGCAGGATTCCGAGGTTAAATCTTTGTAATGCAATGGCTCGTGGGCATGCGTCGCGCCGTTGCCGCGTAGATCATTGGGAGGGGTCACGAGCCCCGTTTGTTCCGAGGTCGACAGGTGAAAACAGTTCGCACACCAGTTCTCGCCGCTGCGCTCTTTGCCGGCGTGGCGTCATTGGGGTTGTCTCCGGCCTTCGCCCAGGCGACACCCGCGCCGGCAGCTTCCGCAGCGGCGCAAGGCGAAATGCACCATCACGGCAAAACGGACTGGCACGGCAAAATGGGCCGGATCATGCCGGGGCAATTCGTCGACGGGCGGATCGCGTTTCTCAAAGCCGAGCTCAAGATAACGCCGGCGCAGGAGGTGCCGTGGCAGGGGGTCGCGGCGGCGATGCGGCAGAACGCCAATGCGCTCGACCAGCAGATTACCAGCGCCCGACAGCATCGTTCGGGCATGGACGCGGTCGGGCGGCTGACCATGCGCGCCGAATTCGCCAAGCTGCGCGCCGAAAACGACACGCGCCTCGTGGCCGCGCTAAAGCCGCTCTATGGCAGCCTGTCAGCGCAACAGCAGCAGATGGCGAATGCGCTGATCGCGCCGCAGCATGGATGGCACCAGGGCTGGCATCACCGCGCCTGAGCCACCCGGGCCCTGCTCAAAGTGCCGGCCGGTGGAATCCGGCCGGCCGCGGGGTTTCCGTCTCGATCGCGTGGCATCGGTGGCGGCGGGTTGACAGCACCGCGCGCGCCGCAAAAACTCGCTCCGCGATCATCATGCATCGCGATCATCGGAAGGTGGCGGAGCGTGGCAGAAGGCCGGGAGGTGCCGACGGGCAGGGGTGGCAGGCTCGGTGTCGATATCGGCGGCACATTTACCGATGTCGCGCTCGAGCTCGGGGAAAAGCGCTGGAGCGCCAAGGTTCTGACCACCCCCGAAGCACCGGAGCAAGCCGTCATCGAGGTCGTTCATCGGGTGCTGGGTGAGGCCGGGATCGGCCCCGCCGATCTTGCGATCATGATCCACGGCACGACACTCGCGACCAACGCGCTGATCGAGCGCAAGGGTGCCAGGACCGCGCTCCTGACGACCGAGGGCTTTCGCGACACGATCGCGATCCGCCACGAAAATCGCTTCGAACAGTACGATGTCAACATTGACCTGCCGCCGCCGCTGGTGCCGCGCCGCTGGCGGCTGCCGGTGCGCGAGCGGATCGATGCGCAGGGCAGGGTGCTCTTGCCGCTCGACGAAGCTGGGGTGGTGGCTCTCGCCGATCGTCTGGCCGCCGAGCGGATCGAGGCGGTCGCAGTCGGTTTCCTGCACAGCTTCACCAATCCGGCGCATGAGCGCCGCGTCGGCGAAATTCTGGCGGATCGGTTGCCTGGAATCGCGGTCACGCTGTCGAGCGACGTGTCACCCGAGATGCGCGAATACGAACGCTTTTCGACTGCCTGCGCCAATGCTTACGTGCAACCGTTGATCGGGCGCTATCTCGGCAATCTCGCGGACCGCCTGCGCGCCGAGGGCTTTTTGTGCCCGCTGTTTCTGATGCTGTCCGGCGCCGGGCTCACCACGATCGAGACGGCGATCCGCTTTCCGGTGCGGCTCGTCGAATCGGGACCGGCGGGGGGTGCGATGTTCGCCGCGGATATTGCCCGCCGCTGCAATCTCGACAAAGTCCTGTCTTTTGACATGGGCGGCACCACCGCCAAGATTTGCCTGCTCGACAATTTCGAGCCGCAAACGAGCCGCACCTTCGAGGTGGCGCGCATCTACCGCTTCAAAAAGGGTAGCGGGTTGCCGCTGCGCATCCCGGTTATCGAGATGGTCGAGATCGGCGCCGGTGGCGGCTCGATCGCGCGCGTCGACCGGCTGAAGCGGATCACGGTCGGGCCGGACAGCTCCGGCGCCGATCCGGGGCCGGCCTCATACGGTCACGGCGGGACGGCACCGACTGTGACCGACGCCGATCTCGTGCTCGGTCGCATCGACCCAGTCGAGTTCTCGGGTGGTCGCATGACGCTCGACCGCGCTGCCGCCGAGACGGCACTTCGTTGCCGAGTGGCCGAGCCGTTGCACCTTGCGGTCGAATTGGCGGCACTCGGGGTCAGCGAGATCGTCGACGAGAACATGGCCAATGCCGCCCGCGTGCACGCGATCGAGAGTGGCAAGGATGCGCGCGGCCGCACGCTTGTCGCGTTTGGCGGCGCCGCCCCGCTGCACGCCGCGCGGATGGCCGAAAAGCTGGGCCTCGACCGGGTCGTCGTGCCGTCCCAAGCGGGTGTCGGCTCGGCAGTCGGGTTTCTGCGCGCGCCGATTGCCTATGAGATCGCGCGCTCCGGCCTGCAGCGCCTCGACACGTTCGATCCGGTGACGGCGAATGGGCTGCTCGCGGCAATGCGCGACGAGGCCGAGCGGGTCGTCCGTCGCGGCACCCCCGACGCGCGGTTGAGCGAGACCCGCTCCGCCTTTATGCGCTACCGCGGCCAGGGTCATGAGATCGCAGTGCCGCTGCCGGTCAGGCGCTACACCGCCGCCGATGCCGCGACGCTGCGTGCCGCCTTTGAGGAATCCTATCGCCGGCTGTACAGCCGGATCATCCCCGGGGTCGAAGTCGAAATTCTCAGCTGGGTGCTGCTGCTCGGTGCCCCATCGCCGCCCGGACCCGCCGATCCGGTGCTATCCGAGGTAGCTTATCGGCCCGAACCCGTGGCTCACCGCGCGGTCTTCGATCCCGAGCTCGGGGAATTCGTCATGGTCGCGATCCACGAGCGCGGCACATTGCGCCCCGGCGCGCGAATTCAGGGCCCTGCGATCATCACCGAGGATGAAACCTCGACAATCGTCACCCGGGCGTTTACCGCGAGGATCAATGAGTTCGGCTATATCGAGCTCGCTCGTGATGCCCAATAGCCGAAGGTCCCTCAGGAACCACAATCGGATGTCCAGCCCAGATAGAGATGTCAGTGTTTTCCTCAATTTAGAAATGGCAATGGCAGGTGCTGGTCGGGCGGCGGGCGGGCGCGGAGCCCCCGGCGTAGCGCCGCGCCCGACCGACGTCCGATGCACCGATGCTCGAAGCCGCACCCGTTGTCTACCGAGCGTGCGCCAGCGCGCTCGGCTCGTAGAAAAGCTCAACCGACCTTGAACAGACGAGGATTGTGCTGATCGCGGCGGCGCGGTGCTTTCGTGCTGCGCCGTGGCGGCTCGCGGCGAAGCTGCTCCTCGCGGATAAAGGCGAGCGCGGCGCCAAGCTGTTTGTTCTCGACGATCGCGGCCTGCGAGACCTGGCGAATTTTGTCAGGCGAATTTTGTCAAAGGTCCGATATGCCAGTTCGACGCCGCGGTAACGGATCGCCAGTCGGCCGTCGGGATAGTCCACCACGGTGACCCGCTTGCCGATCGCCGCCTTGGCTTGCTCGATCGGCTCCAGGATGAACAACACCTTGTCATATTGCAGGGTCAGGGCCCGCGACAGGGTGCGCTCCTCCTTCCAGGCAAAGGCGTCGTCGAGATCGTCGCCGGCATGGAGCGGCCGGTGCAAATCCTTGTGGTTCGCCGGCGCTTTGGCAAAGCGCGCGTTGTAGTCGGCGATGAAAGCCGGGAGGAGCGCGTTGCCGTCCGCCAGAGTTGCCGCACCCGCCAGCCGCAATTCCTTGACCAGACGATCCTGCAACGTCTTGTTGGCACGCTCGACCCGCCCTTTGGCCGGGCTCGAATTGGCGCAGATGATGTCAATGTTGAGCGCGTGCAGGGCCCGGCCAAACTGGGTCATCCCGTCACCGCCAAGAGCCCCTGGATGGTTGACCCGGAAGACGCCGTGCTTGTCGCTGTAAAAGGCGACCGGCTTGCCCCAGGCCTCCAGATAGGCGCGGGCCGCGTTGAAATAGGCGAAGGTCGACTCGCTCTCGACAAATTGCAGATGCATCAACCGGCTGCTCGCGTCATCGACAAACACCAGCAGGGTGCATTGCCGGCCGCGGTCCTCGAACCACCAATGCTCGCTGCCGTCGACCTGCACCAGTTCGCCAACGCACTCGCGCCGCGGCCGCGGTTGATGAACTCGCCCTTGCCGCTGCTTGCGATCACGCCAGAGCCCGTCGGCGATCATCCACTTGCGCAAGGTCTCGCTGGAGAACGCAAAGCCGTGCTCGGCGGTAAGCTTCTCGGCGGCCAGGGTCGGCCCGAAATCGGCATAGTTGTGGCGCACCACCCACAGCACCGCGGCGCGTACCGAGGCCGTCGTCCGGCGGTTGCTCGGCCGACCGCGCTTCTTCGAGATCAAACCCGCAACGCCGTCACTCCGAAACGCCTTCAGCAACCGCCATACCTGGCGCTCGCTACGCCCTAACAGCTGCGCGGCAGCACGCACCGGCAGACCTTCACGATCGACGTCGCGCAACACCTCGAGACGCCGCAGCTCGCCATCGCTCACACTCAGCACCGTCATCGACGCCGCCCCCCGCAGCCCACCAAAAAGCCGGGGAGACTGACATTTTTAAATTGGACGGCACTGACATTTGCACGTTGGGCCTACA
>JBOHME010000074.1:0-21318 GCA_050729795.1 Allostellaceae bacterium
GGCCGCCGGCAGCGCCGAACATCGCCGCCGCCCAGGCATGGGCTCAGCACAGCCGAGATCAGCGCAACCGATATCAGTGATGGATCTGCAAGGACGCACCGTCATCGTCACCGGCGGCGCCTCGGGCATCGGCCGGGCGACGGCCCTGCTGCTGGCCGGCGAAGGCGCCAGGGTCGTCGTCGGCGACATCGATGCCGAGGGAGGCCGGGCCACGGCTGCCGCGGGCGGTGCGGCGGGGCATACGGTCATGTTTCTGCCGCTCGACCTGACCATCAAGGACTCGGTCGATGGATTTGTCGCAGCCGTCGCGCAGCAGACCAAGCCGGTTGACGGTCTCGTCAACGCCGCCGGCTGGGACCAGATCCAACCGTTTCTCGAAAACCCGCCGGAGATGTGGGACCGTGTCGTCGCAATCAATCTGATGGGCGCGATCCGGCTGACCCGTGGCATCTTGCCACCAATGGTCGAGGCCCGCGCCGGCAAGATCGTCAATATCGCGAGCGACGCCGGCCGCGTCGGCAGCACCGGCGAGACGGTCTATGCCGCGGCCAAGGGCGGGCTGATCGCCTTTACCAAATCGCTCGCCCGCGAGATGGCGCGCTATCGGATCAACGTCAATTGCGTGTGCCCCGGGCCGACCGACACGCCCTTGTTCCAGCGTCAGCCGGAACGAATGAAGGAGGCGTTGACCCGGGCAATTCCCTTCCGCCGCATCGCCCAGCCGATCGAGATCGCGCAGGCGGTTTTGTTCTTTTTAAGCGGGCGCTCGGATTATATCACCGGCCAGGTGCTGAGTGTCAGCGGCGGGCTGACCATGGCCGATTGACCGAGGAGAGATTGTGATGAACAGGTTTTGGTCGGCCGCCTTTGTCGCCGCGCTGACATTGGCATGGGTCGAGACAGCCGGGGCCCAGGCGCTGCCGACAAACAATCCCGCTGCTGCCGCCAATGTACGGCAGAGCCAGGTCTATTCGGAAGTGCTGCGCAGCAATCCGGCGTTTCGCAAGCGGCGCGAGGCGATCGAATGCGGGCCGATCACCGACCCGCAGCTGCATTCGCAATGCGTCGCCTCGTTCGAGGCGTCTGCCGCACCGTCCGGCTCGCAGGGGCACTGAACCACCCTTGCAGGAGATCAGCCATGGCCAACCCCGCTCCCGGCTTCGCCAGCAACCCCGCACACCGCGTCGATCTGATGCCCGATCGGCGGCACCTGACGGTCGTCTTCGCCGGTACGACGGTCGCCGACAGCGCCGCGACGCTTAGGGTCGAGGAGACCGGCCACGGCCCGGTGCATTATTTTCCGGCCCGCGATGTGCGGCTCGACCTCTTGGTGCCGACTTCGCACCATACGACCTGCCCGTTCAAGGGTGAGGCGTCGTATTGGACGATCGAGATACCGCACGGCGGGGAAACCCGGCGATCGGAAAATGCCGTCTGGGGCTATTCCACACCTTACGACGAGGTCTCCGGGATCACCGACTATTACGCCTTCTATCCAAACCGGGTCGATCGGATCACCGAAGCCTAAGCTGCCGGATCAGCTTCGCTTCGCCCCAATCAGGGTCGCTTCGTAATGCGCCTTGCCCAGAACTGGGAGATTCACAAGCCCGGTGCGATGTCACCTCGCGGTATTGTCGCAGCCCAGAATGCCACCGCGGCCGGGGTCGGCGCCGATATCCTGGCGGCGGGCGGCAATGCGGCCGATGCCGCGGTCGCCACGGCGCTCGCGCTTTCGGCTGTCGAGCCTTGGAACAGCGGGCTCGGTGCGGTCGGCTTTGCCGTCATTCACCCCGCCGGCGCCGACCATGCCGAGGCGATCGATTTCGGCCCGGTCGCGCCAGTCGGCCTCGATCCTGCCGCCTACCCTTTGACCGGAGCGAGCAGGACCGAGCTGTTCACCTGGCCGCAGGTCGAGGGCGACCGCAACATCCACGGTCCGCTCTCCTTCGCGATCCCGAGTGCCGTGCGCGGCTACGGTGAGGTGGCCGAGCGTTATGGTCGGATGCCGTGGCGCGACCTTGCGGCACCAGGGGCGGCATTGGCACGCCAGGGTCTCCCGGTCGATTGGTTCAGCACGCTCAAGATTGCGGCGGCGGCAGCCGAGTTGCGGCTCTACGACGAAAGCCGGCGGGTCTGGCTGGCGGGCGATCTGCCGCCGGTGCCGCTGCCCGAGGGTGACGTGCACCTGCCGCTCGGCCGGCTCGCCGATACCCTCGATCGCCTCGGCGCCGTCGGTCCCGCTGATTTCTACCGTGGCGACATCGCCCGCTCGATCGCCACCGATCTGCGCGAAGTGGGCAGCGCGTTATCGGCCGAGGATCTCTCCCGATGCCGGCCGCGGGCCGGGCCGGCGCTCGCCATTCCCTATCGCGGCGCGGTGCTGCAAGCGGCACCCGGCCTGACTGCTGGTCCGACCCTGGCTTTTGTCATCGGGCGGCTCGCCGCGCGGCGGTTCGGCACCGCCCCCGATGTGGATTATTTCGCCACGCTGATCACGGCGCTGCGCGAGGCCTATGCGGATCGGCTGGCCCGTGCCGGCGATGTCGAGACGGGGGCGCCGACCTCGACCACCCATGTCACCGCGATCGACCGCGACGGCATGATCGTGGCCCTGACCTCGACCCTGCTGTCGAGCTTTGGCAGCCGCTTCGTGCTGCCCGGCACCGGCATTCTGATGAACAATGGGATCATGTGGTTCGATCCGCGCCCCGGCCGCGCCAATTCGATGATGCCGGGCAGGCGCGCGCTGACCAATATGTCCCCGGTTGTGGCGATGCGGGACGGGCGGCCGTGGTTCGGGCTCGGCGCCTCGGGCGGCCGCAGGATCCTCGCCGCAGTCTTGCAGATGGCGAGCTTCATCATCGATTTCGGGATGGACCCGGTGGCGGCGGCGCACCATCCGCGCATCGATGTCAGCGGTGGCGAGGAGATCGGCATCGACCGCCGTATGCCGTCGGCGATTGCCGGGCGGTTGCTCACGCTGCCCGGTGCTGCTCTCGTCGAGCACGGCGTCTTCCCAAGCAGATTCGCCTGCCCGAACCTGGTTCTGCGCGCGGCGGACGGCACCAGCTACGGCATCACCGACGTGATGTCGCCATTATCCGCCGCGATCGCCGAGCCCGACTAAGCCAAACCGGCGGCCGTCCTGGGCGCGGCGACGGCTCCCGTCCTGCGCCTCGCCCACGGTGCCGAGCGCGCCCGGATGCGGTCATGCCGCGTCGTGAAAGATGATGCCGAGCGTGTGGCGTTCACCGCATCGGACCCGGCTTACGCCATGCCGCATCGTCACCCGGTAGAAGCCGCGGCTTCCCTCGACCGGGCGGTGGTGCACCGGAAAGATCACCGCCTCCCCTTGGCGCAACGGCACGACCTCGCCACGCGATTGCATGCGCGGCCGCTGCTCGACCAGCAGAAACTCCCCGCCGCTGAAGTCACCGGCTGGATCGCTGAGCAGCACGGTCAGCTGCAGCGGAAAGACCAGCGCGCCATAGAGGTCCTGATGCAGGCGATTATAATCACCGGCGCGATATTTGAGCAGCAGCGGCGTCGGCCGCTGTTGCCCGGCGCGATGGCATCCTTTGAGATAGGCATCGAGTGTCGGCGCAAATGTTCCGTCCTCGTGCAGTTGCCGGTGCCAGCGATTGGCGATCGTCGCGAGATAGGGATAGATCGCCTGCCGCAGCGCCGCGACCAGATCGGGCAGCGGATAGCGGAAATATTTGTATTCGCCGCTGCCATAGCCGTGGCGCTGCATCACGACATGGCTGCGAAACGCATCCTCATCGGCATAGAGCGCCGCGAGCTCTCGGCATTCCGCGCCATCGAGCAGCCCCGCCGCGGTGGCATAGCCGCGCTCGTCGAGTGCTGCCGCCACCGCCGGCCAGTCGATCGCAGCAACGCGCCGGACCGCGGTGTCAGGCGGCAGCATCGCCCGCCACCGCCGCCCGCTCGCGTTCGAGCAACGCCCGCTTGCGCTCCACACCCCAGCGATAGCCGGCGAGATTGCCGTCTTCGCGAACCACCCGGTGGCACGGCACCAGGAGCGCCAGGCTGTTCGCCGCGCAAGCCTGGGCCACGGCTCGCACCGCCGCGGGCTGACCCAGCTTCCGCGCGATTTCGCTATAGGTTGCCGTTTGGCCGAGCGGGATTTTTTGCAGCGCGCGCCAAACCCGCGCCTGGAACGCAGTGCCACGAATGTCGAGCGGCAATTCGAGCGTGTGCGCCGGGTCGGTGATAAAGCGCACCACCCGGCTGGCCCAGTCCTCGAGCCCTGGATCCTCGGCGATCACCGCCGCCGCCGGAAAGCGCTCGCCGACCATCGCCGCCAGCCGGTCGCGGTCGTCGCCGAGTGCCGTCAGGCAGACACCGCGGCCGGTCGCGGCGATGAGCGCCCAGCCGAGCGGGGTCGTAACCGTCACATAGCGGATCGTCTCGCCCTCGCCGCCGCGGCGGCGAACGCCAGGGGTCATGCCAAGCGCGGAAGGTGCCGCCTCGTAGGCGCGCGAGCTCGAGCCGAACCCCACGGCGTAAATCGCGCCCGCCACCCCCTCCCCCGCTTCGAGCTTACGCGCGAGCGCATCGAGCCGGTGGGTCCGGGAGTAGTCGCGTGGGGTCGTGCCGACGACCTGCTTGAACACGCGGTGAAAATGGAACCGGCTGATCCCGGCGGCAGCGGCGAGCTCGCCAAGGTTCGGCATCGTCTCGCTCGTGCCCAACAAGGCGCAGGCTTTTTCGATCGCCGCCACATGCCGAGAGGCGGTCGAGGCCTCGCTCGGTCGGCACCGCTTGCAAGCACGCAGCCCGGCCGCTTCCGCCGCCGCCGCCGTCTCGAAGAACCGGATGTTTCTGCGCAGCGACCGCCGCGACGGACAGCCCGGCCGGCAGTACACTCCGGTTGTCATGACGCCATAGTAGAACCCGCCATCGGCAGTGGCGTCGCGGCGCTCGACTGCCGCCCAGCATTGATCGAGATCGAGCATCGTCATCTCCCGTGCATGATCCATGACGCGGAAGATGGCACCCGCGGCGACCGCGCTCTATCCGGCGCTTGCTGTCTCATTCGCGCGGCGGGCGCCGTTGACATAGCGCTTGGGCAGCATCGCGTGGATGCCCTTGTTGCCGTCCACCAGCTGGGTCACCCGCATATCGACGGCGAGGCTGCAGAACATGTAGGCGTCCTCGCGCGCAAGACCGATGCGCTCGCCGATCAGCGTGATCATCTGGCGCAGCGCGGTCTTGGCGGCATCGTCGAGGTCTTCGTCAAACCCCATCGTGATCAGGTGGGTTGGCGTCTCGGCGCGCGGCAAATCGATCCGCATGCCCTTGTGCAATGTCAGCCGAAACGTGCCGGTCAGCGCGGTTTCGAGCGCGGTCACGCACACCTCGCCGTCGCCCTGCACGCCGTGGCCGTCGCCGGCCGAGAACAATGCGCCCGGGTTCCACACCGGCAGAAAAAGCGTGGTGCCGGCGGTCAATTCCTTCAAATCCATGTTGCCGCCAAACTCGCGCGGCACGACCGAAGTCACCGCGCCATAGGCCGGCGGCGGCGCCACCCCCATGACCCCGAAAAACGGTGCGAGCTCGATCTCGGCACCCCACGGCACGGTGGCGATGCCGCGCTGTCGGTCAATCGCGGTGTGCCAGGTGCGTCGCACCGGGAAGTCCATCGGCAACGTGCCCGAAAGCGGGCGGATGCGCGTGTAGCCCCAATTCTGGCGGGGATCGATCGCCAGGATCTCGATCGCCAAGGTGTCGCCGGGCTCGGCGCCCTCGACCGCGATCGGCCCGGTCAGGATATGCCCGCCAAGCCTGGGCTCGATCGCCTGATGGATAGCAATGTGCTCGGGCAGCACCTCAAAGCGGCCCTCGGCGGGCAATATGTCCGGACCGCCCGAAACGCTGTCGATGGTCACCGTATCGCCCGAGGCGACGGTCAGCACCGGCTTCAGCGCGGCATCGAAAAATCCCCAGTGGCAGGTCTCGGGACCGGCCCGCAAAACGTGGTGCTGCGACATGAGAAAGCCCTCCGCTGGTTCGAACGCCGATCCTGCCGCTGGCCGACACCGCCATTACTCGCGGCGGAACGTCACCACCAGCACGTCGCGATAAGCCGGCAACGCCGGGTCGAGTGGCTCGACCGCGGTAACCCCGTGAAACACCCGGCTGTCGTCGACCAGCGCCGAATCGAGCGGCTCGGTCAGCGTGAAGCTGCCGAGCGGATGTTTGCCGAGATCGTAGATCGTGGTCTCGCCGCTGGCGATGTTCTCGCGCCGCACCATCAGCACCAGCACCCAATCGACCCCGTCACGATGCATGCCTTCGGGTGTCGGATGGCCCTCGCGCCCCGGATGCGCCTCGATCCGAAACTGGTGCAGCTCGATATGCCAGGCTTCGGGCCGGGTCGCGGCTGGGGTCAGCCGGTCGAACAAACCATGACACAGGCGCAAGATCGCGGTCAGCGCCCGATGGCCGGCGATCGCGTCGGTGACCGGCTCGAACCAGCGCTCGATCCCGCCATTGAGCGAATTATAGTCCTGGCTCTGATAGTGCGGCTGATGCGGCTTGCGCACGATCCCGGCCGGGCTGGCGCGCAGCGCGGCGAAACGGCGGCGGCGGTAACGCCCGCCATCGGCCATGTAGGTGTCGACACCGAGATCGTTCCAGCTGGCGGCGAACCCGTCCCAATCGCGCAACTCGTGATCACCGAGCAGCAGCTGCATCTGCCCCGCGCGGACAAAACTGAACCCGTCGCGTTCGACCTCCTCGGCGATCGGGGACAGCAAAGGTGTCATCGGTTTCTCCCCGTCATGGCGAGGCAGCCTCGGTCCAGCTCTCGCAGAGCCCGAGGACGCAGGTGCTGGAGGTGCGGCCTTCACGATCCCTCGGCCATGGCCGGCCGTTTGCTTCGATCCCGTTGCGGACGAGCCGTGCGCCACGCGCTGGGATCAGCACGGTGCACATCCCGTAAGGCCGCCCGGGCAGAGTGTTGGGCTGGGTGTGGACCAGAAACGGCTCGCCCAGCTGAAACCAGGTCAGCACGATCTCCTCGTCGCGGCCATTGACCCGCTCGGTCCAAAAATCACGGGCGTCGCCGGATTTGGCAAATCTCGCATCTATCACCGGGAGGTTCGCATCGCGCAATTCAGCGTTGATCGCGCCCAGAACCGTCGATTGCAGCCAGCGCGTCATGGCAATGTTGTCGGAATAAATTCGCCAGCGTCCGTCGGTCAGCTCGCTCTTGAGGTAGAGGACATGGCCCGGGCCGGCTGCAGAGGACAGCAAGCGCCAGAACGTCGCGCTACTGGTGAACGCGTCACTGTCCTGGCGGTTGAGCCGAATTACCGAATTTTCCCCGGTCAGGATAACGCGGTTGGCATCGACAGTGCTCATGACCGATCTTCCCGGTTAGAATCGTGCCTTTCCCTTGAGCGACCCCGGCCGCTCACAGCACCGCTTCGGCGACGACGCGCAATGTCGCAATATCGGCGCCGGCCAGCACCAGCGTGCCGATCCGATGGTCGCGGGCGAGATCGGCCCAAGCCTGCAGCCGGTCGCGGATGCGTTCCTTCGACCCGATCAGCGAGGTCTCGTCGATCAGCGCATCGGGCACCGCCATCTCGGCTTCCCGCCGCCGGCCGGCCAGATAATGGTCCTGGATCGTCACTGCTGCCGCCTCGTAGCCTATCCGCTTTGCGAGGTCATTGTAGAAATTCTTCGACCGCGCACCCATGCCGCCGATGTAGAGCGCGAAATTCGGGCGGATCGCGTCACGGCAGGCGGCGAGATCGTCGCCGATCGCGATCCTGACATAGGGAGCGAGATCGAAATCGGCGAGGGTCTTGCCGTTCCCCGCCCGTGCGATGCCGTCGCGCACCGGACCGGTGATCGCCGCTTCCCGCTCCGGCGACATAAAGAAGGGCAGCGTCCCGTCGGCAACCTCGCCGGCGGTGCGCAGCCCGGCCGGGGCCACCGCCGCGGTGTAGATCGGCAGGTTCGGGTCGGCATGGATGATGCTTCGGAGCGGCTTGCCGAGCCCGGTCGCCCCCGCCCCGCGATAGGGGATCTGATAGTGCTCGCCGGCGAATTCGAGCGGTGTCTCGCGCGACAGGATGTTGCGGATGACCGCGATATATTCGCGGGTGCGCGCGAGCGGCTTGCCAAAGGGCTGGCCATGCCACCCTTCGACCACCTGCGGTCCCGACGGCCCGATGCCGCACAAAAAGCGATTTCCTGAGAGCGCCTGCAGGGTCATCGCCGTCATCGCTGCGCAGGAGGGGGTTCGCGCCGCCATCTGCATGATCCCGGTGCCGGCCTTGATGCGCGTCGTCTGCGCCAGCACCCAGGCGGCCGGTGAGACCGCGTCGGTTCCATAGGCCTCGCCGCACCACACCGCATCGTAGCCGAGCCGCTCGGCCTCCATGACGAGATCGAGATCGATCCCGGTGGTCGGCGAAACCCTGAGTGTGAGCGCCAGTTTCATCGCGGCCTCCAGCTTCCGGCCCCTGCCGGCGCTACCCGCCCGGAAGCAAGAATATGGCATCGGCAGCAGGGTTTCACCGGACTTGTTGCCCGATGCTAGCTTCATATCGAAAGAGCAGCCGGACCATGGTCGAGGTCAGCAGGATGATTTCTCGTCATGCCTCGGCGCTGCAAAGGAGCCGCCGGGAAGAGCTTCGATGATTTCAAGCAATAAGCCGATGACCGGCATCCCGCCGGCCGCTGCCGCGCTGCCGGATCGGTTCGAGACGGAGCGCCTTGTGCTGCGCCCGATCGCCCGCAGCGATGCCCTCGCGATCTTTTCCAGCTATGCGCAGGATCCCGAGATCGTCCGCTATCTGATATGGCGGCCGCACCGCACCCTCGCCGAGACCGAAGCCTATGTCGCCCGCTGCCTTTCGGCATCCGCCTCGCGCACCTATGCGCTCTCCGGACGCACCGGGCGGCGGCTCTGCGGTGCTTTCGAACTGCGCCAGCCGGCGCCGCACCGGCTCGATTGCGGGTACGTTCTGGCGCGGCCCTTTTGGGGGAGCGGGCTGATGACCGAGGCGCTGGCCGAGGTTGTCCGCTGGGCGGTGAACGACCCCGGTATCTGGCGGATCGGCGCCGTGTGCGACATCGCCAATCTCGCCTCGGCGCGGGTCATGGAAAAAGCCGGGCTCGAACGCGAGGGTGTCCTGCGCCGCTGGCTCGTCCATCCCAACATCGGCCCCGAGCCGCGCGACTGCTTCAGCTACGCGCGCGTCCGCTAAACGGCTCGGTGCGAGCGGCGGCTAACCCCGCGGATCATGGCAGACGGCCTCGATATTGTGGCCGTCAGGGTCGAGGGCGAAGGCACTATAGTAGCTCGCGTGATAGTGCTGGCGTAATCCGGGAGCGCCGTTGTCATGCCCGCCACCAGCGAGCGCGGCCTCGTGAAAGGCATCGACCGCCGCCCGGCTCGACGCGGCAAAGGCGACGTGTGCGCCCGTTGCCTCCGCCGCGCGCAGGCCGATCCAGAAGAACGCTTTGGGCCTGACACCATATCCGAGGAACGTCATCCCTTCGCTGTAAAGGCGTTCGATCCCGAGAGGAGCGAGTGCCCGGTCGTAAAAGGACCGCGACCGCGAGAGGTCGCGAACCGCCAAGGTGACGTGATCGAGCATCTGCGATCTTCTTCACCAAGCCTGGTCGAGCAGGCTGCGCACGACCACAGGGCCGTCGACCTTTCGCGGGTTGGTGTGGAGCCAGCGATCGTGCATCGAATTCTCGGCGATCAGGTCGAGCTGGTCCTCGCGCACCCCGACATCGCGCAGCCGCGTCGGCAGCCCGAGCCCGGCGATCAATCCGGCAACGACATCGGCGGCGGGCTCACCCGCATGTCCGAGCGCGTCGCTGACCCGCGCCTGCTGGTCGGCATTGACCTCGAGGTTGAAGCGCAGCACATGCGGCAGCATCACGCAGGATGTGTAGCCATGCGGCACATGCGCCGTGCCGCCGAGCACATGTCCGATGCCGTGGCTCGCCCCTTTGCTGACCCCGGTCTGCGAGCCGACCATCGACAGCCACGCGCCAATCTGGCAATCGAGACGCGCATCGAGATCGGCGGGATCGGCCTTGACCGCCGGCAATCCTCTACCCAGGAAGCGTAGCGCATGAAACGCGGCACCCTCGGAAATCGGCTGACCATTTGTCGAGCAGATATCCTCGACCGCGTGATCGACGGCGCGGATCCCGGTCGACAAAAACAGCCATTCGGGCGTCGGCGTGCTCGCCTGCGGATCGAGAATGACCGTGCGCGGAATCATCAACGGATGCGAAAAGCTCTCCTTGACGTGGCGCTTGCTGTCGGTGCAACCGGCCCCGGCCGAGAACTCTCCCGCCGACAAGGTCGTCGGGATCGCGATCATCCGCACTCCGGGCGGCTTGACCGCAGGGCGCCGGGGCGTGCCGTCGGGACCGATTGTGGCCCGGAATTGGTCGAGCTCTTCGGCTGCGGTGACCCCATTGCCGAGACAGAGCCCCATCATCTTCGCCGCATCGGTGACCGAGCCGCCGCCCAGCGTCACGATCAGATCGGCGCCAACTTCGCGCGCCATATTGGCCGCGGCAACCACATCATCGCGCGGCGTATGCGCGCCGATCCTGGCGCAGAGCCCGGCAAAGCGGTTGCCGAGCACCTGCCGCAGCCGCTCGACGAGGTCGGTCTCACGCGCAAGGGTGCCGCTCGCCAGCACGAAAACCGCGCGCGCGTCGAGCCGGCCCACCTCTTTCACCAGTGCTTCGGCGTAGGGTTTTCCGAACACGACGTTTTCCATCTGCGGAAAGCGATAGGCGCCGCTCAGCATGCTGATTCTCCCAGACATCGCAGGTGGATAGAGCAGCGCAGCATCTGCCCGAGCAGCCCGACATGGCGACGGGACGCGTTCGCCGCACCCAACCCATCTGACAGCCGCAACTACGCCTGCCGGGATGCGCAACTACCGCGCAAGATAGCCGCCATCGACCGGCAATGTGACGCCGGTGATGTAACGGGCCATGTCGGAGGCGAGAAACACCGCGGGGCCGGCAATGTCCTGCGGCGCGCCGATGCGGCCCATCGGGATGCGGGTCGAAAAATTCGCCATATAATCCGGGTTTTCGCGCGCACGGACGTTGAGCGGGGTGGCGACAAAGCCCGGGCCGATCGCGTTGACGCGAATGCCGTGCGGTGACAATTCGATCGCCAGCGCCTTGGTCAGGAGGCGCACGCCGCCCTTTGAGGTCGTGTAGGCGGCGGAATTCGGCAACGCGACAAAGGACTGGATCGAGCCGATATTGATGACCGCAGCCTTGGTCGCGCGCAGCTGGTCGAGAAACGCGGTCACCATGTTGTAAGGGCCGTCGAGATTGACGGCGAGGGTGGCGTCCCAATCGGCCCGCGCATTGGGCTCGCCGATCTCGCCGCGACGGATGATGCCGGCATTGTTGACAAGGATTGAGATCGCCCCGACCTCGTGCCGCACGGTCGCCGCGAGGCTGTCGCACTGGCCGCGGTCGCTGACATCGCAGACATGGCTCACGGTGCTGCCGCCAATCGCACGGGCGGTGCGCGCCGCGGCCGCGGCATCGATATCAACGGCAACGACGCGCGCGCCGGCTGCGGCCATCGCCAACGCGATCGCCTCGCCAATCCCCGATCCGGCGCCGGTAACGAGCGCGATGCGCTTGTCGAGCAGACCAGGCACGCGCTTCTCCCCATATCCCCAAATCACGTCGTCAAGCGTCATGCGCGGGCTTACCCGCGCATCCACGCCTCAACAGTCCTTATACCCGGTCCGTGGATGGCCGGGACAAGCCCGGCCATGACGCGGTTTGCGCTCGCAATTACATTGCGGCCATGCGGGCGGCCCGGCGCTTGGCCATCGGCGTCGCAGGCTCCGGCGCCGGGGTCGGCTGGATCTTTTTGGTCGAGCGCGGCAAGGTCCAATCCCACTCATCCGCACCCATCTGATAGTGGCGGTTGTTCTGCGATGGGTTGCGATTGACCATGTGGCGATTGTGGAGCGGGTGGGTGCAGCTGCGCACCTCATGCTCGATCGTGAACAGGTGCTTGCCGGTCTCGAGGCAGACGATGTCCTGCCAGCGATATTGATATTGATCGCTTTCCTCGGTGATCAGCCCGCGCTTTTCGAGCTCGTCATGCGGACCCGAGAACTCCTGCGCATAGACCTGCAGGTGATGGCCGTCGAAATCCGGGATCTTGTGGTCGGTCTCGCGGAACACCAGCTCCTGCCTGGTGCCGGCCTTGACGTGCGCGGCGCGGCCCTCGCCATTCTCCTTGACGCAAGCGGGCGTGTAGAAGATTTCGCGATAGAAGCGGGCGATGCCGTCGGCAGCCCCTTCGGGCACGGTAAACTCGACATAGGGCATGCCGAGATTGATCGCGCCAAACCGCTCTTCATCGGGCTCGTAGAGGCGGAACTTGTTGCCCCACGGGCAGGTCGCCTCGACATATTGATTGTGCTGCTTGCAGTCGAATTTGGTATCGGCGAGCTTTGTCTTGGCCTCGCCCAGGCGCTCGCACAATTCCTCGAGCGACGGCACGACGAGCCCGATATGGCCGCGCAGCACATTCGGCTCGCCGGTCGGCAGATGAAACTGGCTGTTGCCGACATTGACCCACATGTTATTGGTGCCGGGGAACATGAACGGGTCGCGGGTCAGCCCGAGCGCCGAGAGATAAAACTCCTGCGCCAGCCCCTGATTGTCGATCCGCAGATTGACGTGTTCGAGACCGACGAGGTTGCCGAGATCCTCGGCGGTACGGTCATAGAGTTGCTGCGCCATTTAGGGCCTCCAATGTTGCCGGCCGGCGGCGTGCCGACCAGCCCTCCACGAATTCGCCGCGCGGCGCGGGCGAGCCCTCGCGGCCGCCCCGCCAGCGATGGCATCAAAACAGCTTTTCGAACCTTTCGTCTACCGGCACGCGGTAGCCGTTGGCAAGAGAATTGGTCTCATTCGCCATGCCGACCACCGCCAGCAATTCCGCCAGCATTTCTTTCGTCATCCCCTGCTTTTTCGCCGCCGCGGCATGCGAGGCCGTGCAATAGGCGCAGCCGTTGCTGGCGCTGACGGCAAGATAGATCAGCTCCTTCACCAGCGGATCGAGCGCCCCCGGCGCCATGACCTCCTTGATGCTCTCCCAGGTGCGGCGCAAAGTCGGCGGGTCGTTGGCGAGCGCCTTCCAGAAATTGTTGATCCAGTCGGTGCCGCGGGTTCGCATGATATCGCCATAGACGGCGCGCACCTCGGCGCTGGCATCTTCGTATTCGATCGGCGGCACCATGCTCATCGGCCTTCTCCTGCGCCGGCGCAAGCCTCGCGCCGCAATTCGGCGCCGAGCCGCCCGCACGCGAATGTGCCGAGCATACGAAAATCGCTGGCGAGCGACCACAGCGGATGGCCAAACGTCTTGGGGCGGTTGTGCTCGAAGACGAGATGGCCGCTCCAGGCAAACGCATAGCCAACGAGCGGCGCCGCGATGAGCCAGCGCCAGTCGCGCGATGCGGTCGCCGCGACCAGCGCCGCGAGAGCCCCGGAGGTCCCGACATAGTGCAGCGCGCGGGTGCGCCGGTCGCGATGCGCGCCGAGATAGTGCCGCCAAAACTCGGCGTAGGTCATCACGCGCGGCGCTTGTAAAGCCGTGTCCGGCGTCGTAAGTCAGCAGCCATTCCTCATCCCTTTTCGGCTACGGGGCCAGTTATGGGATTCAAAGTAGCGGTGGTCGGCGCCACCGGCAATGTCGGACGCGAGCTATTGACGACGCTCGCCGAACGCGATTTTCCCGCCGACGAGGTCGTGGCACTCGCCTCCTCGCGCTCGGTCGGCAGGGAGGTGTCGTTTGGCGGGGACGACGTGCTCAAGGTTCAGGGCCTCGACACCTTCGACTTCCGCGGCATCGATATCGTGCTGTCCTCCCCCGGTTCCCGAATATCGGCGGAGTTCGCGCCGCGCGCCGCCAAGGCAGGCGCGGTCGTCATCGACAACACCTCGTGCTTCCGCATGGAGCCCGACGTGCCGCTGGTCGTGCCGGAGGTCAATCCGAAGGCGATCGCCGATTATCAGAAGCGCCACATCATCGCCAACCCGAACTGCTCGACGATCCAGATGGTGGTGGCGCTGAAGCCGCTGCACGATCTGGCGCGGATCAAGCGCGTGGTGGTGGCAACCTACCAAGCCACCTCCGGTGCCGGGCGGGCAGCGATGGACGAGTTGTTCAACCAGACGCGCGCGATCTATGTCAACGACCCGGTCAAGCCCGAGCAGTTCACCAAGCAGATCGCGTTCAACGCAATCCCGCATATCGACATCTTCATGGATGACGGGTCGACCAGGGAAGAGTGGAAGATGGCGGTCGAGACGCGCAAGATCCTCGATCCCGACATCGCCGTCACCGCGACCTGCGTGCGCATCCCGGTCTTCATCGGTCATAGCGAAGCGGTCAATGTCGAGTTCGAGCGGGCGCTCAGCGAGGACATGGCGCGCGCGGCGCTGCGCCGGGCGCCGGGGGTCAGCGTCGTCGATCACCGCGCCGACGAGGGCTATGTGACACCGGCTGAGGTGGCCGGCGAGGACGAGGTTTATGTCAGCCGCATCCGCCGCGACCCGACCGTGCCGCATGGGCTCAATTTCTGGGTGGTCGCCGACAATCTGCGCAAGGGTGCGGCATTGAACGCGGTGCAGATCGCCGAAATCCTGGTCAAGGATCATCTCGGCGGCAAGCGCGCCCCCGCCCGCTCCAATGTCGAGCCGCTGCGCCGCAAGACGGGGTAGCCGAACCGCATCTCCTCGTTCCCCGAGAGGAAATACGCCACATAGCCCTCGATTCTGGTCATTCCGGGGCGCCGGCGACGCGCGAGCCCGGAACCCATGCACACAGGCTTGCCTATTTAGACTAATCTTGCCCATTTAGATTAATGCAGTCGCGACGTTATCGGGCATTTGTGTTTATGGGTTCCAGGCCCGTCCCTCGCCCGTCCCGGAGTGACAGAAACGGCGAAGAAGTGGCTCGTCGGATGGTCCCGCTCGGCAGAAGCGAGCGCGGAGCCGCGCCGAAAACATGACGGCGCAACCGGCACCTGCGACCCGGGCGCCCGCGCGCGACCGGTTTCTCGGGCGGCCGATTTCACCGCTGACCCGGCGCCGGCTCGACGCGTTTCGCGCCAACCGGCGCGGCTTCTGGTCGCTGTGGATCTTCCTGGCGCTGTTCATCCTGTCGCTATTTGCCGAGTTCATCGCCAACGACCGGCCGATCCTCGTGCATTTCGCCGGCGCCTGGTATTTCCCGGTTTTCGAGAATTACCCCGAGACCGCATTCGGCGGCGTCTTTCCGACCGAGGCCGATTACCGCGACCCCGAAGTGCAGCAGCTGATCCGGGCCAAAGGCTGGATGGTTTGGCCGCCGATCCCGTTCAGCTACGACACGATCAATTACCATCTGCCGAGCCCGGCCCCGTCGCCGCCGACGCGGGTCGACTGGCTCGGCACCGACGATCAGGGTCGCGACGTCGCGGCCCGGCTCATCTATGGCTTTCGCATCTCGGTATTGTTCGGTCTGACCCTGACCCTCTTGTCCTCGGTGGTCGGGGTCGCCGCCGGTGCCGTCCAGGGTTATTTCGGCGGTGCGATCGATCTCGGCTTTCAGCGTTTTATCGAGATCTGGTCGGGCTTGCCGATGCTCTATCTGCTGATCATCATGGCGAGCTTTGTCGAGCCCAATTTCTGGTGGCTCCTGGGCCTGATGCTGCTGTTCTCGTGGATGGGCCTCGTCGATGTCGTGCGCGCGGAATTCCTGCGGGCGCGCAATTTTGATTATGTGCGCGCCGCCCGCGCGCTCGGCGTGCCCGACCGCACGATCATTTGGCGCCACGTGCTGCCCAACGCCGCGGTCGCGACCATCACGTTTTTGCCGTTCATCCTGAATGGCTCGATCACCACCCTGACCTCGCTCGATTTTCTCGGCTTCGGATTGCCGCCGGGCTCGCCCTCGCTCGGCGAATTGTTGGCCCAGGGCAAGGCCAATCTGCAAGCGCCGTGGCTCGGGCTGACCGCATTCTTTACGCTGGCCCTGATGCTGAGCCTGTTGATCTTTGTCGGAGAGGCGGTGCGCGACGCGTTCGACGCCCGCAAGGTCGTGCTGTGAGCCCGGCGTCGGGACCCCGGCCGCTGCTCGAAATCAGCAATCTCAGCGTCACCTTTGCCGGCCGCGGTGGCGCCGCGGCGGTCGCGGCGGTCAGGGGTGTCTCGTTCTCGCTCGGCCGCGGCGAGACCCTGGCGCTCGTCGGCGAAAGCGGTTCGGGCAAGAGTGTGACGGCGCTCTCCATCCTGCAGTTGCTGCCCTACCCGCTCGCCAGCCATGGCGCCGCAAGCAGCATCCGTTTTGCCGGCGAGGAGTTGGTCTGCGCCCATCCCGAGACGCTGCGCCAGGTGCGCGGCGACCGCATCGCGATCATTTTCCAGGAGCCGATGACGTCGCTCAACCCGCTGCACACGCTCGAACGGCAGATCGGCGAGGTCCTGCTGGTGCACCGGCGGATGTCGGTGCGGGCGGCGCGCGTGCGCACCCTCGAATTGCTGCAGCAGGTCGGCCTGCCCGATGCCGCGAGCCGGCTTGCCGCCTATCCGCACCAGCTCTCGGGCGGGCAGCGCCAGCGGGTGATGATCGCGATGGCGATCGCCAACGAGCCCGACCTGTTGATCGCCGACGAGCCGACGACGGCGCTCGACGTGACGATCCAGGCGCGCATCCTCGCTTTGCTGCGCGATTTGCAGCGCGATCTCGGCATGGCGCTCCTATTGATCACCCACGATCTGCGGATCGTGCGCAATATGGCCGAGCGGGTTGCGGTGATGACCCGGGGCGAGATCGTCGAGACCGGCTCGACCGCGGCGATCTTCGCCCGCCCGCACCATCCCTACACCCGGCATCTCTTGACCGCCGAGCCCAAGGGCCGCGCCTCACCCGCCGACCCGGCGGCGCCGGCGCTGATCGAGGCAGAGGGGCTGCGCGTGTGGTTTCCGCTCCGCCGCGGCGTGCTGCGCCGGGTCGGGGGCCACATCAAGGCGGTTGATGGGGTCTCGCTCACGGTGCGTGCCGGCGCCACTCTCGGCATCGTCGGTGAAAGCGGCTCCGGCAAGACGACACTCGGCTTGGCGCTGCTGCGCCTGACCGCAGCGCAAGGGCGGATCCGTTTTGAAGGCCGCGATATCGCCACGCTGACCCAGCGGCGATTGCGGCCATTGCGGCGCGAGATGCAGATCGTCTTTCAGGACCCGTTTTCGAGCCTGTCGCCGCGGCTCTCGGTGGCGCAGATCGTCGAGGAGGGTCTCAAGGTGCACCGCCTCGCCGAAGCTGCGGCCGAGCGCCGCCGGCTGATCGAAGAGGCTCTCGCCGAGGTCGGGCTCGATCCCGCCGCGGCCGACCGCTACCCGCACGAATTTTCCGGCGGTCAGCGTCAACGCATCGCGATCGCCCGCGCGCTTGTGCTGGGGCCACGTCTCGTCGTGCTCGACGAGCCGACCTCGGCGCTCGACATGTCGGTGCAGGCGCAAATCGTCGAATTGCTGCGCGACCTGCAGGTGCGGCGCGGCCTCGCCTATCTGTTCATCAGCCACGATCTCAGGGTGGTCCGCGCGCTCGCCCACGAAATCCTGGTGATGCAGGATGGCCGCATTGTCGAGGCGGGCACGACCGAGCAGGTCATGACCCGGCCGCGGCACCCCTACACGCGAGCGCTGATGGCTGCCGCCGAAGTCGCGGCCGCCTGATCCGGCGGACCCGGCATCAACGCTCCGCGCCGTGGCCGCAGGCGCCCGGTTTCAATAGGTCGAGATCTCGATCGAATTGCGATCCGGGTCGTCGATATAGACCGACTGGATCGTGCCGATCGCTCCGGCGCGCGGGCCTTGCATGCGGATCGGCACGCCGCATTGTTCGAGATGCGTGACGACCTCGGCAAAAGGCGCCTCGGTGACAAAGCATATATGTGCCGGCAGGCGCTTTTCACCGCTCGCCGCCATCGCC
Source organism: Allostellaceae bacterium (assembly GCA_050729795.1). Classification (GTDB taxonomy): domain Bacteria; phylum Pseudomonadota; class Alphaproteobacteria; order ATCC43930; family CGMCC-115725; genus AP-15. The sequence goes on from JBOHME010000074.1 coordinate 18,041, forward strand.
CCGCCAGCGGCGTCGAGATGGATCTTCTGCTGGCCGAAATAGAGCGCGGCGCGGCCTTCGCCCATGCTCTCCGACCGCATGCCAAGCACCCGCCGGTAGAATTCGAGGCTGCGATCGATGTCGGCGACAGTCAGGTTCAGATGGTCGATGCGTGCGATATTCATGTCCGACCTCGCGGGTTTGCGGAAGTTGCGGGAGCGGCAGCTTGCCACGACATCGGGCAAGGGACCAGCCCGGCATCGGCGCTTGGCATCCCTCTTTCCTTATCCCACCTCGGCATCCTCCTTTGGCATCGCGGGCGCGCGCAGCTCCAGCCTTGGCCGGCAAAAAGCCCGACATATGTTTCATTGACTTGGGACAATTGTATCTAGAACATTCATGGAATTGACGAATATTAGACGATATATTGACAGGCAGGCGCGAACGGACAACCAACAGACCGCCCCCTTTCGGCTGGCCGAAAAGCCTGTATCCTCGCGATGCACCGGAACAGGAGGCGGGCATGACGGCAGCGCCACATGCGGCTCGGTGGGGCCGCACCATCGAGAGGCCGAACGAGGCGTGGCTCGCGCGGCAACCGCCCGAGCCGATCCTCGATCCCGACTTGCCGATCATCGACCCGCATCATCATTTCTGGGACCGGCCTGCTGAGCGTCCCGGCCACCGCTATCTGCTCGACGAGCTGCTCGCCGACACGAACACCGGCCATAAGATCGAGGCGACGGTGTTTCTCGAATGCCGCTCGATGTACCGCGCCGACGGCCCGCCCGAACAGCACCCGGTCGGCGAGACCGAGTTCGTCGCCGGCCTCGCGGCGATGAGCGCCAGCGGCAACTATGGCAGCACGCGAGTTGCCGCCGGCATCGTCGGCTACGTCGATCTGACTCTGGGCGAGCGGGTCGAGCCGGTGCTGGAAATGCACATCCGCGCCGGCGGCGGGCGGTTCCGCGGGGTGCGCCATTCGGCCGGATGGGATGCGAGCGACACAATCGGCAACAGCCGCGCCGACATGGAGCCACAGCTTTACGCGCGTCCTGAATTTCGCGCCGGTTTCAGCCGGCTCGCCGCGCGCGGGCTCAGCTTCGACGCCTGGCTCTACCATCCGCAATTAGGCGATGTGATCGATCTCGCCCGCGCCTTTCCGGCGGCGCCGATCGTCATGGGTCATACCGGCGGCGTCTTGGGCTACGGCCCCTATGCCGGCAAAACGGATGAGGTGTTTGCCGAGTGGAAGCGCTCGATGACCGATCTCGCGCGATGCCCGAACGTGGTCATCAAGCTCGGCGGCCAGATGCGGCGGCTCGCCGCGTTCGACTACGCGAGTGCCGATGCGCCACCCTCCTCCGAGCAATTGGCCGGCTATTGGCGTCCCTACATGGAGACCTGCATCGAGTTGTTCGGCGCCAACCGCTGCATGTTCGAGAGCAATTTCCCAGTCGAGAAGGTCGGCACCGGCTATGCGGTGCTGTGGAACGCGTTCAAGCGCATCGCCGGCAGCGCCTCGATCGACGAAAAATGCCAGCTGTTTGCTGGCACCGCCCGGCGCTTCTACCGGCTGGATTAGGGGGCGGCCGCCCACCGGATCTGCAGCTCTGGTTAACCGAGAGAGAAAATAGATGGCTGACGAACTGCCGACTGCGGCGCGAGTGTCGGATCCGGGGATCCGGGCGCTCTATGCCCAGGAAAACCGCTGGCAGGCATGGCTCGATGTCGAGGCGGCACTGGCGCGGGCGGAAGAGGAGCTCGGCATCATCCCCACGGGCGCGGCCGCTGCGATCGCGCGCGCGGCGCATCTCGAGCTTCTCGATCGCGGCGGCATCGACGAGGGCTTCGCTCGCACCGGCCACACGATCGTGCCGCTCGTCTGGGAATTGTCACGCGTCACCGGCGAGCCCTTCGGCGGCTGGGTGCATTGGGGGGCCACGACCCAGAACATCACCCAGACCGGCGATCTCCTGGTGCTGCGCCAGGCGCACCGGGTGTTTCTCGGGCTGATCGGCGACGCGCTCCGGGCGATGGCCGACCTCGCCGAGCGCGGCGCCGACATGCCGATCGCCGGGCGCACCCATGGCCAGCACGCGGTGCCGGCGACCTTCGGCTTGAAGCCGGCGGTGTGGATCGACGAATTGATCCGCCATATCGAGCGCTTCCGCCAGGCAGCACCGCGGATCTTTGTTGCAATGCTGGGCGGCGGTGCCGGCACCTTCGCCTCGCTCGGTGAGCACGGGCCCCGGGTACAGGAAGGGATCGGCCGCCGGCTCGGCATGCTGCCGATGCGCGTGCCGGCGCGCACCTTGGGCGACCATCTGGCCGAGAATATCTGCCTCCTGGGCCTGCTGGCCGCAAGCTGCGGCAAGATCGGGCGCGAGATCTACACCCTGATGAAGACCGAGTTCGGCGAGGTCGAGGAGCCGGTGCCGCCCGGTACCGTCGGCAGCTCGACGATGCCGCAAAAGCGCAATCCGAAATTGTGCCAGGACATCATCGCCGCCGCGGCCGAGGTGCGCGCGATGGTGCCGCTGGCGCTGGAGGCGATGCAGACCGAGCACGAGGCCGACCGCACCACCAGCCTGATCATGGATACCGCTGACGCCCGCGCTGCGATCGCCACCGGCGATATGCTGGCGCGCCTCGTCGAGGTGATGCGCGGGCTGCGGCTCGATCCCGCGCGGATGCGCCGCAACCTCGACCTCGGCGGCGGGCTGATCATGGCCGAGGCGGTGATGCTGAATTTGGGTGCTGCGATCGGCCGCCAGCACGCGCACGACGTCGTCTACGACGCGGCCCAGGCCGCCTTTGTCGAAAACCGGCCATTTGGCGAATTGCTCGCCGACGATCCGCGCGTCACAGCACACCTCGACCGAGACACGATCGCCGCGCTGCTCGACCCGACCCGATATACCGGGCTGTGCGCCGAGATGGCCCGCGACGCCGCCACCCGCGCCCGCATCACGGCCGCCGCGATTGCCGCCACTGGGATTGCTGACGCCACCGCCGCAACCTAGGATCGGACCGCGGACACTACCAATAGGGACCGAGGATCATGGAATTCGGCGTTTCGATCTTTTTCACCGACTACTCGATCGGCCCGGCCGAGATTCCGTGGCGCTCGAAGAACGCGGGCTCGACTCGCTGTGGGCAGCCGAGCACTCGCATATCCCGGTGCCGCGCAAGACGCCGGCGCCGGGCGGCGGCGAATTGGCCAAGCGCTATTACGACGTGATGGACCCGTTTGTCACCCTGACCGCGGCGGCGGCCGCGACCAAAAAGCTCAAGCT
>JBOHME010000075.1:0-21051 GCA_050729795.1 Allostellaceae bacterium
CCTTACCCTGCTGATCCCGCTCGTGCAGACCGCCGAGCAGCTGATCGCGCTCAGGATTGTGATCGGGATCGGTGGCGGGTTCTCGGTCACGGCCCCATTCCCGATCGCCGCCGAGCTGATGCCGGCCCGGCACCGGCGCACCTATGCCGCGATCTACGAGATGTCGCTCGCCAGCTCGTTCACGGTGCTGCCGTTTGTCGCGCTCTTTCTCGCCAACAACCCGAACGGGTTCCGCTGGATCGCGGTGCCGGGCGGGCTTGCCGTGTTTGTGATCCCGGTCGTCCTGCACTTCCTGCTGCCGGAGAGCCCGCGCTGGCATCTGCGCAAAGGGCGGATCGAGGGGGCGGTCGCCAGCGTCAACCGCTACATCGCGCGCTGCGGCAACCGCGTGCCGCCGCTGACGGTCGCCGCACTCGGCACCAACTTCGCCTTGGCCCGCGCCGAGCTGCCGCCGTTCCGGGCGCTGTTTCGCCCCGGCCAGCTGCGCTTCACGGTGATCGGCGCATGGACCTTTGGCTGCGCGGTGCTCGGCTATTTCCTGATCTCGGTGCTGCTGCCGAAAGCGCTCGTCGATCAGGGCGCCGCGGTGGCGACGAGCTTTGGCATTTCGAGCCTCGCCTTTATGGCGACGATCCCCGGCAAGGCGTTCACCGCCTATCTGATGGAAATCATCGGCCGACGCTGGACGATCCTCTATGCGCTGCTTGGCTCGATTCCCGGTCTTTTCCTGATGATCACCGCGCACCTGACCGGCTCGCATGCCTCGGTGGTGATGAGCGTCGGCGCGCTATGGACCGGCTTTACCATGCTGGCCTCGTTCCCGGCGACGCGGATGTATCTCTCGGAGCAGTTCCCGACCGCGCTGCGCGGGCGCGGGCACACCTTTGGCGAGGCGTTCGCGCGGCTGTTCGCCGGTGTCTTGGCGCCGTTTTTGATGGTGCCGCATACCGGCTCGCCGACGATCTTCTTCGGCACAATCATTGTCGCGGTCGTGGCAGGTGCGTTTGCACCACTGCTGTTCGGCAAAGAGACCGTGGGCCAGATCGAGCTCGTCGCCGCGGAGGATGTGGTGCCGGCCTGAGACGCCTTTCGGCAGGAGGCGACGTCGAGCCCGCCTTATCCGAGAGCGAACATGGTAAGGGGGTCGTTGCCGGGTGGCGGATCGGCGCGCAAATCACAAATTGCTGCGGGTTATTTCGAGCGTGCGGAGCGGCGTCGCTGCTCTTCCGCAGCGGCGACGGGCGGCGGCACGCCGGCGGCGGCGAGGGCGGCAACCTGGCGGCGGGCGAGGGCGGTCTCGTCGAAATCCTCGATCAGCTCGTGAAACAGGCGGTGCCAGTTGATCTCGGCCTTAAGATGCATAAAGACCGAGCCGAGACCGACGGCGGCCCGGTCCATAAACACGAATTCGCGCGGCGGCCGCACCCCGCCGAGGCGGCGGATGTCGCGGTGCACGCTTTCGATCAGCCCGGCACCGTCGCCGCCCTTTGTCTTGTCCTGGATCAGCCGGGTGCGATCGTCCAGCAACGGGCCGTAGACAAAGGATGCCCAGCGGTTCAGCACCTCGATCATCTCGCGCGACAGATTGCCAAACCCCCAGCTCTTATAGGCGTGTACCGCGAGATCCCGGTCGCCGCGTTCGAGCGCGTGGTAGAGGTCGATGACGCCCTTGACGAACGCCGCGCGAAACACCCGTACACAGCCGAAATCCAAGAGGTTGACGCCCCCCTCGGCGGTCACCGTGTAGTTGCCGAGATGCGGGTCGCCGTGGATCACGCCGTAATGATAAAATGGCACATACCATACCCGGAACATGCGCAGCGCCACCTCGTTGCGCCGCGCGATCGCGGCCTTGGCCGTATCGAGGATCGGTGCGCCATCGAGCCAGGTCATCGTCAGGAGGCGCCGGGTCGACAGCTCGGAAATCGGCCGCGGCACCGCGATTCCCGGTTCATTTTGCAGGATCGCGCCATAAAGCCGCAGATGTGCGGCCTCGCGCTGGTAGTCGAGCTCCTCGCGCAGCCGTTCGGCGATCTCGGCGTGGATCTCGGCGGTGCTGACCGCGCGGTCGTAGCGCTCGTAGAGACCCATCGCCAGCTTTAGCTGGCGCAGATCGGCTTCGACCGCCGAGGCCATTTCCGGATACTGCAATTTGCAGGCTAGCAGGGTGCCGTCGAGCCCGACGGCACGGTGCACCTGGCCCAGCGAGGCGGCGCGCGCCGCGCTTTTATCAAAGCTGCGAAACCGCCTCTGCCAATCCGCTCCCAGCTCGCCAGCCATGCGCCGCCGCACAAACAGCCAGCCCATCGCCGGCGCGTTCGCCTGCAGCTGCACCAGCTCATCGACATATTCCTTGGGCAGCGCGTCGGGGATCGTGGCCAGCAATTGCGCCACCTTCATCAGCGGACCCTTGATCCCACCGAGTGCCGCTTTCAAGTCGGCGGCGTGGCGGCTGCGATCGACGGTGATGCCGAGATAGCGCTCGCCGGCGAGCCGCGCGGCGAGGCCGCCCATCGCGCTCGATACCTGCGCATAGCGCTTGACCCGTCCGGTCAAGGAGTTGTCGTCGCTGACCATCACCGATCCCTGGAGGGTGTCATGTGTGGTGGGCCGGCGGTGCTGCAAGGCCCGGTGCTGCAAGGCCCGGTGCTGCAAGGCCCGGTGCTGCGAGGCCCGGTGCTGCAAGGCAAAGGATGCCTGCTGCGGCCGTGCTGAACCGCGGCCACCCGCCGTCGGTGATCAGCCGCGGGGTCCGCCCGCGACATAAATGACCTGGCCGGAGACGAACGACGCATCGTCGCTGGCCAGAAAGGCGATGACGTTGGCCACGTCGCGCGGCACGCCGACCCGCCCGACCGGGATCGCCTTGGCCCGCTCGGCCTGGTATTCCTCGATATCGCGGCCGAGGCGGATCGCCACCGCGCGGGTCATCTCGCTGTCGATAAAGCCCGGCGCGACCGCATTGGCGGTGATGCCGAACCGGCCGAGCTCGATCGCCAGAGTGCGCGCCATGCCTTGCAGCCCGGCTTTGGCAGTCGAGTAGTTGGTCTGGCCGCGATTGCCGAGCGCCGAGGCCGAGGACAGGTTGATGATCCGTCCCCAATTCCGCTTGACCATCTCGCGCTGCGCCGCCCGGACGCACAAAAACGCACCCTTGAGGTGAACCTGCGAGACCGCGTCCCAATCCTCCTCGCTCATGCGGTGGATCAGATTGTCGCGGGTAATCCCGGCATTGTTGACCAGGATGTCGAGCGAACCGAGCCTGGCCACGATCTCGGCGACCATGCGCTCGACCTCGGCGGCGATGCCGACATCGGCGGCGAGACCGAGTGCCGCTACCGCGTGCCTCTCAGCGATCTCGGCCGCCGTGGCCGCGGCCGCGGCACCGTCGAGGTCACAGATGGCAATCGCTGCGCCATCCTCGGCTAGCCGGTCGGCGGTCGCGGCGCCGATGCCACGTGCACCCCCGGTGATCAAGGCCACCCGTCCAGTCGAGCGTTGCGTCATCTCCGTTTCCTCCGATGTGCTGCGTTTCAACCTGTCGCAGCACGCCGCCCTGTGCAACCCGCTTCCCCGCGGCAAGCGCGAACTGCGGTATTCCTGATGTGGCGGGGCATCATCACGATCTGACGCCGACGTGACGCGGCAAGAGACGCCGTGCTGACGCTATGGTGGTATGAGGGTTCCGCAGCCGCAAACAAGGCGACAAGCCTGCAGCGCTCGCTAAAAAACGCGCCAGGAGCAGGCTGGCGGCCGATCTTGTCGGCCACTGCTCGGCACCGTTGCGGAGATGAGGAACCGCGGCATCCGCCTCAGGCGCTGCCTGCGCGCGCGTCGGACTTGACGATCGACAGAACGTCAGATTGAATGCGGCAGCCAATCTGAAACTGTTGCTATGGGGCGCGGGGAACCGCGCCGGTCTTGTGCCTGCTGTTTTCGGCCGCTCATGACCACGCGCAACGTGCCAGCATCTTTTGTCTCTCGCGCTCCATGTCGTCAAGAACGTCGTACAGGGAGTATCGCCAATGTCTTCGACGGCACCGATGCATGTCGGTCGGCTGGTGCTGCAGCCGATTCCCCACCCTTTGCCACCGATGCCGCGCGACGACGGCACAAGAGCAACCCGTCGGCACCGGCTCGATCGAGATGCGGTCGAGCTGTTCGACCGATGTCTGGCGGTCGTTCCGGCTGATTCCGCGGAACTTTTGGAAAAAGTCTTTCGGCTGCGTTTCCAGGTTTACTGTGTTGAACGCGGTTTCGAGGATGCCGCCGCCTTTTCCGACGGCCGCGAGCGCGATGGCGACGAGGCCCGCTCGCTGCACTCGCTGCTGCTCGACCGGGCGACCGGCGCGGCGGTCGGCACGGTGCGCCTCATCCTGCCGTATCGCGAACGCCAGCTCCCGGTGTTCAAGATCATCGGTGCCGGCCGGCTGCACGGCACCGGACTGCCGCTCGCCACCACCGCTGAAGTTTCGCGGTTTGCCGTCGCCAAGGCGTTTCGCACCCGGCTCGAAGCGGGATGGCGTTCGATGACCGCCGGCGCGCCGATGGCGGATGGCGGTCCGGCGCTGCAGCTGTTGATCTTTGGCCTCATTCGCGCCGTCTGGATGATGAGCGCGCAGGGCGGGATCACCCACATCGTCGGAATGATGGAGCCAGCGCTGCTGCGGCTGCTCGCGCGGCTCGGGATCGCTTTTCACCCGCTCGGCGGGCCCGTCCGCCATCATGGGCTGCGCCAGCCGTGCTGGGCGATCATCGAACACCTGGTCGACCGCATGAAAGAGTGCCATCCCGACCTCGGCGAGATCATCGCCGCCGGCCGACTGCGCCAATCGGCATTTCACCCGATAGCTCATACGTGAACCCGATAGCTCATACGTGAACCCGACGGCGCGGATGCGGCGCTGAACGACGGGATGGCAGCGGCAACCCCACTGCAAGACGGTGGCGCGCCGGTTGGTGAAACTGCTGGTCACCAACCCCGCGGTCCCGTTCGACGCGCCGCGGAGCGCGCCCGCCTCCTGCTACAGCTTGCTGCGACCGCGGCAGCGCTGGGGTGGGCTCCAGGCAATTTCACCAAGCTCGCGGTGATGGCGGCGGTCTGGGCGATCGGGTTTCGCCGTTTCAGCCGTAGCGAATTCGTGCTGATGCTCGGCATCGACGCAATCTTTGTGCTCGCCGATATCGGTGCGCTGCATAATGGCGCATTTCGCTTCGCCACACCCGATTTCACCGGGCTGCCGGTCTTTGAATTTTTTATGTGGGGCTTCTACACGCTGCACACGATTCGCTTTGTCGGAGGTCGCACGCCGTGCTTTGCGCCGGTTACCACTCCGATTGTGGCGGTGCTGTTCGCTCTGGTGTTCGCCACGATCCATGACCCGACGCTGTTATTGCTCGCTGCGACCGCGGTCGTCGCCGCCGGGTTCGTCCGCTTCCACGAGCCGGCGGATTTCGCCTATGCCGGCTACATGGTCGCGATCGGTGCGCTGATCGAGCATGTCGGGGTGGCGACCGGGCAGTGGTTCTACCCGGCCGCTCCGCCGGGCGCCGTGCCCCTCTGGTTTGTGCCGATGTGGGGTGGTGTCGGTCTCTTGACCCGCCGGCTATTCGTTCCGCCGCTCCGGGGGGGTTGCAGACCAGATAGTCGGGATATCGCCAGGGGTGGGCCGTAACGCCGAAAACGCCGACACCTCTTCAGGTCGTGGTGACGGTCATTGCCCAATCTTGTTTGAACCGCTCAAGAGGAAAGCCGTGCCATCGACAGCGAATCAGGTGAGCGGTGCATCTGCCTCGGCCGGTGCAAAATCGCTTCGGATGCTTCGGCTGATGCTCCGCGAAGCCAGCCTGCCGCGGACCTTGCCACGAACTCCCGAGCCAAGCGCCACCATGGGCTCGCCCGAAAGCGTTGCCGCCTTTGACGAGCAGGGCGCGTGCGCGCTCCTCCCGATTTATCATTTTAACGCGATGGCAGTCGGCAGCCTGGCGCCTGCTGGTGCCCATATCCTCGATCTTGGTTGCGGCACCGGTCGCTTTGTCGCCTATCTCGCGGCGCGTCGGCCGGATCTGCGTATCACCGGCCTCGACCTCGCGCCGGCGATGGTGCGCATTGGCAACGAGCATATCGCGCGTCTCGGCCTTACCGGGCGTGTACGCCTCATAGACGGCGACATGCGCGCGTTCCGCAGCCTGCCGCTGGAACGCGCCAATCTCGTGTGCAGCGTCTTCTCGCTGCATCACCTGTCGGGCGGCGATGACCTCCGGACCTGCCTGAGCGAAATCGCCGCCCTTATCGGCGCTGACCAGGCGCTGCTGTGGATTTTCGATCATGCGCGGCCACGCCGGCGTCGCACTGCCGAGGAAGTGCCGGAAATCTTTACACCAGATGCGACCGCGGTGTTCCGGAACGACTCGCGCAACTCCCTGTGCGCCTCCTGGAGCTTTGCCGAGCTCGCCGCGGCGCTGCGCGAAACCATGCCGCCCGCCTTGCATGCCGCGCGGTCGAGGTTGCTGCCGCTGTACCAGGCCCATTGGCTCGAACCGCGGGTGCCGACCGTTCCGGGGGAGTGGGTCGAAGACGCGGATTTGCCGCCCGCGCTGCGGCGGGAGGCGCAGATTTTGCGGCTCCTGTTTCGCCGTACACCGATAACCCCAACCGCCCGAAGGGCGCGATATTGGCGCTGAGACGATTATCTCGAGATTGTTGTATCATACGTCGGTAACCTTTACAGCGTGCCTGCGGCGATCGTCGAAACCCACCGAGCGGATCTCGTTACCTGATTGATCCTGCGGAAGCTTTCGAACCCCCGTGCAACGTGGCACGAAACGTGCTTGGATCGTCGCCTATGGTAAAGCCGGTTACGGGGACACAATGATCGGACAACGTCATCTTCTGGCAGGAACAGCACTCGCGGTCGCGCTGCTCACGAGTGGATGGGCATACGCCGACCCGTTTCCGAACGCGCCGACCGGGCCGATCTTGCTTCATCTCAACGATTCCGAACAGTTCTCGGCTACTAATGATATCGTTGGTCCCAATAACTCCAACCCTTACCCCGCGATCAATGCCTCTTGTGGCACCGCTCCCACCTGCACCGAAGGTAATTGGGGGATCGTCCAGGTTGCCAGCATTCAGCAGGGCGTGGACGTGATCCCTATCGGCTCGGATGTTGGCGGCGGCGGTCCGACACTCTTCACTGATCGCCAAGATGGCGGCGAGCAGATATTAGGGATTTTCTATGGAATCCATCTGGATAGCGTCGGGAACCCGTCGCTTGCCTCGGGTGGTGTACTTGATCTTTATGGCTTCACCGGCAGCAACCAGACCGTGACAGCCGAGATAAACAATATCGCTAATCTGACCAAGCGCACAGCACAAGACCAATACAGTGGCTACACCTGTGCCGGTGGCAACACGTCCAATTGCACCTTCCTCGCTCGGCTCGACTTCGTATATGGCGCAAACGGAGCCGGAGATACGACAACTACGATCACATCGCCACAGAACCCGGCAACCGCCCCCAACGGTACTGCCCAGAGCTACCTCTCGGTGGATACTTCTGATCCCGGCCTGTGGAGCGCCGCGCTCAACGATAATTTCTTCACCTTAGATCCGATTTTCAATCCGCTCCCCAACACCCCAGACGTCCGGCTAACCAACAGTTTCGCACCCGGTGGTGTTTGGAATGGCCCCGGCGACATCGTTAGCCTAACCAGCAGCGACCCAGGGCGCGCGTCGCCGGTTCCCGAGCCGGCGTCGCTAGCGCTGTTGGGCAGCGCACTGCTCGGCTTCGGCATGCTGGCGCGGCGGCGATGGAAGAAGTAGCGCACCACGACCGCAGTTAAGCGTCGGATTTCTTTACAGCTGGTTCGGAGCGCGGCGGGCGGCCCCGCCGCGACCACGGGTCGCATCGCCGCGATCGGGTGCGATTTTTCTCGCGACCCACCGCTATCCGGCGGCGCTTGGGAGAGGCAGCCAACTGCGGCGTCGCCCCACCGCAGCAAAAGGCCGGCTCGCGAGCCCTGCAAGATTTGGATACTTCCCGTAACAAGGTGATCGAACCGCCGCAGATCAGCGCCGAGCAGCTCGCTGTGGCGCTGCAGGAGTGGCGGGCGCGGCTTGGTGCAGCGGCCGTGCTCGAAGGTCCCACGGCGCAACAGCGCTATGGCCGGTGCACTACCGGCCACGCACGGGTCATCCCGGCGGGGCTGCGGCCATGTTCGGTCCCCGAGATCGTGGCCATTCTCGAGGTTGCGCGGCGCTACGCGATCGCGCTCTATCCGATCAGCACCGGGCACAATTGGGGCTATGGGAGCGCGGTGCCGGTCAGCGATGGCTGTGTCGTGCTCGATCTGTCCGGGCTCGACCGGATCCTCGACATGGATGCCGAATTGGGTCTCGTCACCGTCGAGCCCGGCGTCACGCAGCGCATGCTGCACGAGTTTCTCGAGCGGAACCGCTTGCCGTTTCTGGTGCCGGTCACCGGCGGCGGACCGAATTGCAGCCTCGTCGGCAACGCGCTGGAGCGCGGCTACGGCATCACCCCCTATGCTGACCACACCGCCGCGGTCACGGCGATCGAAGCGGTGCTGCCGAACGGCCGGATCTACCGCTCAGCATTGAGCGAAGCGGGCGGCGAGCTCGCCAACCGGGCCTTCAAGTGGGGCATCGGGCTGTATCTCGACGGCTTATTTGCGCAGGGCAACCTCGGCATCGTCACGCGCATGACGATCGCGCTCGCGCGGCGCCCCGAGCGGATCGAGGCCTTTCTGTTCAGCATCGCACAGGAGCCTGCACTGGTGCCGGTGGTCCCGGCGGTGCAGCGGCTGCTGCGCGAGCTCGGCGGGGTCGCCGGCGCGGTCAATCTGATGAACAGCCGGCGCATGCTCGCCATGATAACCCCCTATCCAGAGCTGGGGGCGGCGAGCGACGGCATCCTGCCCCCCGAGCGCGTCGCCGCGATGGCGGCGCAGCACCGGGTCATGGCCTGGACCGGGTTTGGCGCGCTCTACGGAACTGCAGCGGTGGTTCGTGCGGCACGCCGCACCGTCCGCCGCGTCTTGCGGCCGGTAGTGAGTCGGCTGACCTTTATGACCCCGCGTGGTGCGGCGCGGCTGCACAACACCTTGAGCTGGGTCCCGCGGTTGCGCCACGGACCGCTTACGCGGCGGGCGCGGGCGCTCGATGCCGCGATGCAGCTGGTCGCCGGCCACCCCAGCGAGATTGCCCTGCCGCTCGCGTACTGGCGGTCGGCGCCCCCTCCCGCCGATGCCGAACTCGACCCTGCGCGCGATGGCAGCGGCCTGATCTGGTACTCGCCGCTGGTGCCGATGCGCGCGGAGCTTGTCGCGCGCTATGTCGGGATCGTCGGCGAGGTCTGCGCCGCGTACGCGATCGAGCCGCTGATCACGCTGACGAGCCTTTCCGAGCGCTGTTTCGACAGCTCGGTGCCGTTGCTGTTCGACACCAGCGACCCGGGTGCCGCGGCCCGCGCCCGATCCTGCTATCTCGCCTTGCTCGATGCCGGCCGACGCGAGGGTTTCCTACCCTATCGGCTAAGCGCTCATGAGATGGGTTGGCTGACGGCCGGCGACGCGCCTTGCTGGGAGATGGCGGCGGCGATCAAAGCGGCGCTCGATCCCGACGGAATGATCGCCCCTGGACGATATGTCGGCACCGGGCGCCCACCGGGCTGAGCTGGGCAGCGCCCCAAGGGGCTGAGCGGGGCAGCGTCCCAAGGGGCTGAGCGGGGCAGCGCCCCGGCGGAGTGACGGCGCCCGGCTCGGCCAGCCGGGTTTGCTCCTTACGCTCGGGGCGAGCGCCGCGACAATTGGTGCTCGGCTTTGCTGCCGCGTCGCTCCGCCGCGAAGATGAAAGTCAGGGGTCGCAAGCAGGGGCTTCATCGCCCCCAGCTGCCCGCTTTCGCGGGCATGGCGGAAAAACCGGTGGTGCCCGGCGCCAGATCCGATCCACTAGGAAATTGTTCATTGGTTGCCGCGAAGCTTGGGCACGGGGGACGCTGATCGCTTTCGGGTAGATGCCAATGACGGTCGCGGCGATGGCGGATGTTGTTGCTCGCTACGACCAATATTTCGCGGTGGTGCGGGCAAGGACGCCCGAAGAGCTCGATCTCGCGCACCGCCTGCGCTATCAGGTGTATTGCGTCGAGCATCGCTTCGAAGATCCGTGGGGACACCGCGACCATCGCGAGGCCGACGAGGATGATGATCGCTCGGCGCACGCCTTGCTGCTGCATCGCCCGAGCGGGACCATGGCCGGGACCGTACGGGTGATCATGCCGACGCTCGAAGACCGCCCACGCCCATTACCGATCGAGTGCGTTCTCGATCCGATCGTGCGGCCGCGGCTCGGCGTGCTGCCTCGGGAGGAGGTCGCCGAAATTTCCCGCTTTGCTGTTTCGAAGAGCTTTCGCCGGCGTCATGGCGATGGCCGCTACGGCGAAGCCTATAGCGCCAGCCGAGATGATGGAGCAGCGACGATGGAGCGGCGATTGATGCCGTTCATCACCTTGGGGCTGCTGCGGGCGGTTCTCGGCATTTGCTTGGAGCACGGGGTCAGCCACTTGGCGGCGATGATGGAGCCGGCACTGCTGCGTCTGCTGCTCCGGCTGGGGCTGGTTTTCGAACCGTTGGGCGGGCTGGTCGAGCATCATGGATTGCGCCAGCCTTGTCTGGCGCGCCTCGCCGATCTGACCCGGCGATCGCGGCAGGCGGCGGATTTGCTGTGGCAATATGCCGGTCGCGACCTCGTTGAAATCGAGGCGGTAGGAGGAACTGCCCGCGAACGCGAATGGGCCCGCCGCGCTTAGCGCGGGACGGACCGGCGCTCACCGAACCGCATCGCGCCGCGAGATCATCGCTTCGATGTCATAATCCAGGTTTGCAGGGATTTTCGTCTTTCGGTTTGGGTAATGCGCTGCGCTGCGATGGCGAAGGGCCGCTCAGGCGACGATGCGCGTCTCGCTTCGCTCGAACCCGCCCAGCGCCCTGATGGTTGTCGCCAGCCCCTCCACCAGTCTGGTGCGGGCCCGAAAGCCGAGCCCGTCGGCAGCATGCCACGGGTCTCCGATCGAGATCGGCACGTCGCCGCAGCGTTGCGGCCGATGGCTCACCAGCGGCTCGGTGCCGCACAGTGCCGCGATCGTGTTGGCAAGGCGGCACACCGTCGTGCCCACGCCGGTGCAGACATTAAACACCGGGGCGCGGGTGCTTGCTGCCGCCAGCGCGCGGCGCAGCGCTGCGATCCCGTCGGCGATGAAGGTAAAGTCGCGCACCTGCTGGCCATCGCCAAAGATCTCGATCGGCATCCCGCGCCGCAGGCGCTCGATAAAGATCGCGATTACTCCGGAATAAGGGGAATAGGGGTTCTGGCGCGGGCCATAGACATTGAAAAATCGCAGCCCGGTGGTCGGAACGCCATGCGCGATCCCGGCGGCGCGCGCATGCAGCTCGCACGCCAGCTTGTCCGCGCCGTAGGCGCTCAGCGGCGCGGAGCCGCCAGTCTCGCTGGCCGTGCCGCGGCAGTCGCCGTAAACCGCGGCGGATGAGGCATAGACGACCGGCACGCCACCATGCCCAGCCCGGCGTGCGGCGTCGAGGATGTTGATCGTGCCGGTCAGATTGACCTGGTGGGTGCGCAGCCAGTCACGGTTGCAGCGCTCGACCGAGGCGATCGCCGCCAGGTGAAAGCACCCATCCACATCATCGAACGCGCGCCCGACGATATCGCGGTTGGCGATATCGTCTTCGATCAGCTCGACCCCGCGAGGCAGATTGTCGCGCCTGCCGCTCGACAGGTCGTCGAGAACCCGGACGCGGTGTTCGTCGGCGAGCAGGGCTTCGACCAAATGCGAACCGATGAACCCGGCCCCACCAGTAACCAAGAAACGAGCCATCCGATCCCCTTGGGTCGTTGCGGCAATGGCTGATCGGCGGCACGCGCCGAGCCGATCGTCGGCGATCGACAGGCTGGTCTGCCAGGTCGTCGTATTCGAGACGCTCGGCCGAGGCGCGCGCGCCGCCAGACAACGCCGATCTGCCCCAAAGGTTCCGCTTGGTGCGCGCTCCTGCAACGAACCGCGGATGCGAAGGAAATCGGCCGCCGCCGCTCGGATGCTCGCGCCCCAGCACAGGTACACCTAGCTCCGTTTTGCGCAGGAGGGAAGCAAAATCAAGGTTAATTTCCTGCGCGACCCAGGCTCCATCGGTTGCTGCAAGAAAATCCTAATCATAGAAGTCAGGATTGTCATCATTCCGCCGCATTGCGTGAAGCTATGATCGCGCCGCGTGGCGCCGGGGCCGAGCGTCCGGCTGCGTTGGTAGGCGAGCGCCGTTATACGGCTGCGCCTGCTTGCCGCCTCCGCCCCCGACTGCTTGACCCTTGACCGCCGCCGCCGGTGCGGCAGGATCGCGTCGAGTACGATGCGTGTCTCTCTCAGAGCGATCAGGGCAAGGGTCGCGGTTGGGCCGCCGCGCCCGAGCCGCGGGCGGCAGACCGCGCGGCACAGCACGCGGGCGGGCGGCAGATTGCGGCGTAATCTCGCGGCCGCCCCGCGCCCCGTTCTCGCGACAGCCCTGCGCCCCGTTCTCGCGACAGCCCTGCGCCTTGTGCTCGCGGCCGCCTTGAGCCTTGTGCTCGCGGCGCAGCCGTTCGGCGGCGCGCTGGCCAGTGCCGTGCTCAAGTTCCGCGCCGACGACTGGATCACGGAATGCGACGGCAGTCCCGGCCACGGCGGCAGCTGCTCGATCACGGTGCCGTTCTGGCAGACCAGCAATGCGGGAAAGGGTTCGTTCGCGCTGGTGGTCATGCTGCGCACCGGCGAGGTCGGGATCGTCGGCCAGCCCTTTCCGCTCCGAGCCGTGCTGCGGGTCGACAAGAATTTGCCGATCGAGTGCCGTCAGGCGCGGTATTGCATCTTTCCGCCGGATGCGGCGCGGGCGTTTGTCGCGCAGCTCGAACGCGGCTCTCTCGTCTTTGTGGACGTATTCACCGCACGCTCGCAATTCCACTTCAGCCTGACGCCCAAGGGCTATCAAGCCGGGATCGCGCAGATCGAGGCCTGGGGCTTTCCGCTGTCGATGGAGTGACCGGCCGATGGAGTGACCGATGAGCCGGCCCGAACCTGTATCAGACGTATCAGCGGTGCAGCAGCGCCGCAAACGGCAGCAGGATCGGCGACCACAGCAGAAGCGAGAGCACCGCAATGGCGAGGATTGCCGCGCGCTGCGACAGCCGCTCACCCGGCCCGTCATGGTTGCTCTTGCCGACATCGCCGAGGTCCAACATGTAGGTCTGCGACATTGACTGCTACCTGGCCGAACAACAAAAGGTGCCGTACTACTTATGGTGCAGACGCAAGCAGGGCAATCGATATCGTTCGGCATTTGTTTCAGTTTTGTCGGGTCGTTGCGCTACCGCCGCAGCGGCCCCCTCGCATCAAAGAATTTGATCGTCCAGCGCAGCGATTGACGCGGTTCTGACGGATTACGGACACCCTGGTGACAGGAGCCGGCGTACCATCCGACGCAACATCCGGGGAGAAGCCGTTGCCCAGCAACCCCGCTTTTGGCCCTGCGACCCATTACGCCGCCGCGTCGGCGCCCACCGCCGCCGGCCGATCCCAGCCCGAACCGTTGCGGCGAATCAGCCCGCGTCTTTCGGCAATTGTCGTCGTGCTGCTGTCGCTCGGTGGCTGGGTGGCGATCGGGGCGGCCGTCGTCGTGTTGCTACCGAAATAAAGCGGTCATGCCGGGTGGCTGTCGCGGCGGCCGGGCCAAGCGTCGCGCTCACCCGGTGTTTGCGCGATCCTTCGCCGCGGCACCCGCGCATAGCCGGTCGGCGATGCGGCGGCTCGCCCGGCCATCGCCATAGGGATTGGCCACCCGGCTCATCCGCTGGTACATGACTGGGTCGTCGAGCAATGCGCACATCGCTTTGCCGAGCTGCCGCGCGTCGCTGCCGACGAGCCGGGCAAGGCCCTGCTCCATCGCCTCCGGACGCTCGGTCGCCGCACGGGTTACCAGCACCGGCTTGCCGAACGACGGCGCCTCCTCCTGGATCCCGCCGGAATCGGTGACGACAAAGTGGCAGAGCCGCAAAAGATAAACCAGCTCGGGATAATCGACCGGCTCGATCAACAAGACGTTTTCCGGTCCGCGCAGCCTTTCGATCGCGCGGTGCACATTCGGGTTCGGATGCACTGGAAAGACGATCGCGACATCCGGTCGGCGGGCGATCTGCCGCATCGCCTGGGCGATCTCTTCGAGCCCGCCGGAAAAGCTTTCGCGACGGTGACCGGTCATCAGGATCACCCGGCGTTCGGCGAGCCGCGCGGCAAAGCCAGGGGGCAGCACGGCCGCGGCCCGCGAGCGCAATGCGCGGTCGCGATCGAGCCGGTCCGAAACCCAGAGCAGCGCGTCGATGCCGGTATTGCCAGTCACCATGATGCGCTCGGCCGCCATACCCTCGCGTAGCAGATTGTCGCGGGCGCGCGCGGTCGGCGCAAAATGCAGGTCGGCGATCCGACCCACCAGCACCCGGTTGGCTTCTTCCGGCCACGGCGCCGCCAGATCGCCGGTGCGCAGCCCGGCCTCGACATGCGCGACCGGGATCCTGCGGTAGAAGGCGGCAAGCGCACCGGTTAGCGTCGAGGTGGTATCACCCTGGACCACGACCCGGTCGGGCCGCCAGCAATCGAGAACCCAGCTGACCCCGGTCAGAACCGCGGCAGTCAGCTCGGCGAGATCCTGGTCCGGCCGCATCACGTCGAGGTTCCACTCCGGGTCCAGCTCGAACAGATCGAGCACCTGCGCGAGGAGCTCGCGATGCTGGCCGGTGACGCAAACCTTGCAGTCGAACTCAGGCCGGCCCGCCGCCTCGCGGATCAGCGGTGCCAGCTTGATCGCCTCGGGCCGGGTGCCGAACACAAAGAGGATGCGAATCGGCGGCATCGCATCAGTCCGATCGATGGGTCAGCCCGGTGGCGTCGATGATGACCCGACGCAGCAATTCCTCGCGCGGGATGCGGCGGAATGGCGAATGGGCGACCAGGACGGCAACAATGTCGGCTTGGCGCACCGCTTCGAGCGTGTCGCACAACGCGACATTCGGCAGTTCCGCCAATTGTGGCGGCAGGCGACGCAGGTTCGGATCGGCGACGATGATGCGCTGCTGCCCGCCGCGCGCCAGCTCGGTGACGATCGCCACTGCCGGGCTTTCGCGCAGATCGTCGACATCGGGTTTGTAGCTGAGCCCGAGGCAGGCCACGACCGGCTCTTTGAAGCGCTCGGCACATGCGCGGATCTGGCCGATGACAAACAGCGGCTTGGCGTCGTTGACCTCGCGCGCGGTGCGGATCAGCCGGGTCCGCTCGGGCGACGAGGAGACGATGAACCACGGATCGACCGCGATGCAATGGCCGCCGACACCGGCGCCGGGTTGCAGGATCGACACCCGCGGATGGCGGTTGGCCAGCTCGATGACCCGCCACACATCGAGCCCGAGCTGATCGCAGACCAGCGACAGTTCGTTGGCGAACGCAATGTTGACATCGCGGTGGGCGTTTTCGACGAGCTTGACGAGCTCGGCCGTCGCAGCGTCGGTGCGCAATGCCTGACCCTGAAGGAACACCCGATAGACCGCCTCGGCATGCTCGGCGCAGGCCTCGGTCAGACCGCCGATGATGCGATCGTTTTCGATCAGCTCGCGGACCATCCGCCCAGGCAGGACCCGCTCCGGACAATGCGCGACATGCACGTCGAGCGGCTCGCCGTGCTGGCCTGGGGGAAAGCGCAGATCGGGGCGCAGCCGACCGAGCCGTCCGGCCAGCTGCGCGGTGGTGCCGACCGGCGAGGTCGATTCGAGGATCACGACATTGCCCGCGGCCAGCACCGGCGCAATCGAAGCTGCGGCCGCTTCGATATAGCCGAGGTTCGGCGCATGGTCTTCGCCGAACGGCGTCGGGACCGCGATCATGAACGCATCGGCCGGTTCGGGGCGCGGGGTGGCGCGCAGCTTGCCGAGGGTCGCCGCGGCACGCAGCAGCATGTCGAGATCGGGCTCCGGGAAATAGGGCTGACCGGCGTTGACCGCGGCGACGACATGCGGGTTCACATCGACACCGATGACCTCGACGCCCCGGCTCGCCAGGGTCGCTGCGGTCGGCAGCCCGATATAGCCCAGCCCGACGACGCAAACGGTCCTGACCGGGTGCTCCATGCTGCGCCGCGCTCGTATGTCATCGCCGGTTGCGCTCGCCCGGTTCCGCCCGGCGATCGGCGCCTGCTTCATCAATACGCGTCGCGCCCGATCCTGGCAAGCGCGGAGCCTGCGCGATCGTCATTAAAAAATGGTAAACAGCGGCTGCTGCATTAAACCCGAGGTCTAGTTGGACGATGGCGAAAAACTGGTGCCGGCATCCGAAATCCTGGCCCCTGATCTAATCATCAAATGTGGTGGAACGATCGAAAAGGTGGGTGGTTTTCCGTCGAGACAGTCGTGTGGTTTTTCCTGTTCCGCGCCCGCGCCGTGGCGTAGCCTCGCACCAACCGATGCGAAAGGAGCAGTCTCATGGTCACTAGAGCGCCCGCTCTGACGATCGAGGAGCACCTGTTCGCCGATGACGGGCGGGTTCCCAACAACCCTCGTTTGTCGCTCGTCGTCTATCGCGGCGTTCTCGAGACCGGCCCCGGCGCGGCTGCCGCCTGCGAGGCACGGTTTGCCGGGAACGGCTGGAGCGGCGGATGGCGCTCCGGCATCTACGCCCACCACCATTATCATAGCACCGCGCATGAGGCGCTCGGCATCGTTGCCGGCTCGGCGCGCGTGCGTCTCGGCGGCGAGAATGGCACAACCGTCGAGCTGCGTGCTGGCGACGCCGTCGTGATCCCAGCCGGGGTCGCACACAAGAGCGAGGCCGCAACCCCGGACTTCCTTGTCGTCGGCGCCTATCCGCAAGGGCGGGGCCCCGACATGCGCACTCCCGGCGCACGCGAGCGCGAGCGCGCGCTGGCCAATATCGCCGCAGTACCGCTGCCGGCCGCTGATCCGGTCGGTGGCAAGACCGGCCCATTGCTGGCCTGCTGGCGCAGCGTCCCAGGCTGACGGGTCCGGCGGGTGGCGCGCCGCGGCTCGCGCTCCCAGGGTACCGAGGCTGGGGCTACAGGCAGCGGCCGGAATAGACGACATCGCCGCCATTGCCGAAAAAGACGGCCGTGCCGGGACTGGCCGGCCCTGGCGCGGCGCTGAGCGCCAATCGCTGTGGCGGGATCTCCAGGTCGCGATCGTAGATCAGATAACCACCGGAGCACAGGCCGTGCGCCGCGAGCGTCTCGGCCAGCCAGTCGCGGCGGATGCGCTCGGCGGCACCGTCATCGTTTTCGGTCATGACGGTGTTGGTCTGCACACGATAGACGAAGTGGCCGGAGGGTCCCGGCGCAAAACTCTCTACCCGCGCTCCCTCCGGATCGGCACAGCCGCCGAGAGCGACGAGCGAGACGGTGGCAGCAAGACAGGCGAGAACGAGCGCACGCATCGGGCGGACCCCCTGATCACTTCAGCTCCCTCTCTTCCTCTATTCACGGCGCCGGAGCAACCCATGCTGGCGGAGCGCGTTGCGGCAGGGCGGGTCGCCGGCTAGGGTCAGCAGTCGATCGGGCTGCGGCGCGGCCCCGACGAGCGTGGCGCCAACGAGCGTGGCGCCAACGAGTATGTTGCTGAGGGGAGCTTGGCCGATGAGCTGGAAGGATCTGTTGGTGGTGCTCGATCCGGCGGCGGACACGCCGACGCGTCTTGCCCTCGCTGCGACGCTCGCCGAGCGATTTGCAGCGCATCTGGTCGGGCTCTATCCGATGCCGCCAAGCGAACCGGCACGCCCTGTCCTCGTGCCGGATCTGGTGGGCCTTGGACCCTTTTTTCACGAATGGCGGGAACGCGCATTGGCCGAGGCCGAGCGGGTCCGGCAATCCTTCGAGCATGTCACGGAGCTGCACGGGCTGTCGCGCGAATGGCGCATGGTGGACGAGGGGCGGGAAGCCGACCCGGCGGTGCATGCGCGCTATGCGGATCTGGCGATCCTTGGCCAGCGCGATCCCGATGACGAGGCGATGGCGATGTATCGACCGAGCCCGGAGCGGGTGACGCTCGCCACCGGCCGACCAATTCTGGTGGTGCCCTATGCCGGGGAGTTCACCACAGTCGGGCGCTCGGTGCTGGTTGCCTGGAATGCCGGCCGCGAAGCCGCGCGCGCGGTGGCCGATGCGATGCCGCTGCTGACCGGCGCGGAACGGGTCGATATCCTGATCGTCGATCCGCAGGCGGGGCCGGACGGGCATGGCGAGGTTCCCGGTGCCGACATCGCGCTGCACCTGGCCCGGCACGGGGTCGAGGCGCAGATCGAGAACACCCAGTCGGCCGGGGTTCCGATCGGCGAATTGATCCTGTCGCGCGCTGCCGATCTCGGCTCCGATCTTCTGGTGATGGGCGCCTACGGTCATTCGCGCGCTCGTGAACTGCTGCTCGGCGGCGCCACGCGCTCGATCCTCGCCAGCATGACGATCCCGGTGCTGATGGCGCATTGAACAAAGACCGGGAGCCGGGATTGGAGGCCCGGATTTTGGTGCGGGGCGGCGGCGCGCCGCCGGTCAATACAACAGCGGGATCAGAGCGGCGCTCTGTCGGCGGTAAGCCTCGTATTCGGGGAAGATGCGCTGCATCTGGGCCTCCTCGGCATGGATCTTCCACAAAAAGGCCAGGAGAGCGAAGGCGACGGCGAGCATGCCGCGCCATTCCCCGATCGCCAGCGCGGTGCCGATCAACGCCAGCAGCAGCCCCGTATAGATCGGGTGGCGCACGGTGCGATAGGGGCCGGTCCGCACCAGCGCGTGATCGTCTTTGAGGGTGATGATGCCGCTCCAGTTGCGGCCGAGATGCCGGCGCGCCCAGACCGCGAGGCCGAGCCCGGAGCCGACGCAGAGTGTGCCAATAAGCGACAGCAACGGGCCGGGCGAGGCAAAGCGGGTGGTCAAGGTGGGCGGGAACGCGCGCGGCAGTCCGAGCAGGCCTGCGCACAGCAGCAGCGGGATCACGTGGCAGGCTTGCGAGCCGGCCGGTTCGCGCCAACGCGTCGGCTTTACGCTGCGGGCGGCGACGAGCCAGTACGCTACCCAGGCGAGCCATAGCGCCGGGATGATGCCGATATGATCATGCGGACCCGTCATCGGAGGTCAATATCTCGTGCGTCTGACCCGCGTCGTCGCTGCCGCGATCGGCCGGTCGGCGACAGATTACACCGCAAACAAAGAAATCTCGATATTTGCCGACCATCGCCCGATCGGCGGCTTCAGCCGCATCCATCCTGTGACACGCCGCTCTGGCGAATCCAAATTGGAGGAGCTGTCAGGCGTCGCCCATTTTGAGGGCGGCGATGAACGCGGATTGCGGGATTTCGACCTTGCCGAACTGGCGCATCCGCTTTTTGCCTTCCTTCTGCTTTTCAAGCAATTTGCGCTTCCTGGTCACATCGCCGCCATAGCATTTGGCGAGCACGTCCTTTCTCAAGGCTTTGACTGTTTCGCGGGCGATGATGCGGCCGCCCAACGCCGCCTGGATCGCGACCTGGAACAATTGCCGCGGGATCAGATCCTTCAGTCGCTCGCACAGCGCTCGGCCGCGGCGCTCGGCCTCGTTGCGGTGCACGATCACCGACAGCGCATCGACCGGCTCGCCATTCACCAGGATGTTCATCAGCACGAGGTCGCCCTCGCGGTAATGGTCGATTTGGTAATCGAAGCTGGCATAGCCGCGGCTGACCGATTTGAGCCGGTCGTAAAAATCGAACACGACCTCGTTCAACGGCAGGCGGTAGACCAGCATCGCCCGGCTGCCGGCATAGGTCAGATCGACCTGCTCGCCGCGGCGCTCCTCGCACAAGGCAAGGATCGGGCCGAGATAGGTGTCCGGAACCAGCACCGTCGCCTTGATCCACGGCTCCTCGATGTGGTCGATCCTGACCGGGTCGGGCATGTCGGCCGGGTTGTGCAGCGTGCGCACCGCACCATTCGTCAGCTGCACGCGGTAGACGACCGAGGGGGCGGTAGCGATCAAATCGAGGTCGAATTCGCGCGCCAGCCGCTCCTGGATGATTTCGAGATGCAAGAGGCCGAGAAACCCGCAGCGAAAGCCGAAACCCAGCGCCACCGAGGTCTCGGGCTCGGTTTCGAAGCTCGAATCGTTGAGCCGCAATTTGGCGAGGCTGTCGCGCAGCCGCTCGTAATCGGCGGCGTCGGCCGGAAACAGCCCGCAGAACACGACCGGCTGCACCGGCTTGAAACCGGGCAGCGGTGCTGCGGCCGGGCGGCGGTCCTCGGTGATCGTGTCGCCAACCCGGCAATCGGCGACGGTCTTGATGCCGGCAGTGATAAAGCCGATCTCACCCGGCCCCAATGCATCGACCGCCACACCCTTTGGCGTGAACACGCCGACCCGCTCGACCGCGTGCACCGCATCCGTCGCCATCAGCCGGATCTTCCGCCCGGCGCGCAATTCGCCATCCTTGACCCGGACCAGGATGACGACGCCGAGATAAGAGTCGTACCAGCTGTCCACCAGGAGCGCCTTGAGCGGTGCGGCGGCATCGCCCGTGGGCGGCGGCAGCCGCGTCACCAGCGCCTCCAGCACGCCTTCGATGTTGAGCCCGGTCTTGGCCGAGATCAGCACCGCGTCCGCCGCGTCGAGCCCGATCACCTCCTCGATCTGCTCCCGGACCCGCTCGGGCTCGGCCGCCGGCAGATCAATCTTGTTCAGCACCGGCACGATCTCGTGTCCGGCACCGATCGACTGATAGACATTGGCCAGCGTCTGCGCCTCGACCCCCTGGCTCGCATCGACGACGAGCAGCGATCCCTCACAGGCGGCCAACGAGCGGCTGACCTCGTACGCGAAATCGACGTGGCCCGGCGTGTCCATCAGATTGAGGACGTAGGTCTCGCCATCCTTGGCCTGGTATTGCAGGCGGACGGTCTGCGCCTTGATCG
>JBOHME010000076.1:0-20925 GCA_050729795.1 Allostellaceae bacterium
GGCCGGCGTGCCCGCCGCGCATTCTCAGTGACGGGCACGCCGGCCGGCGTGCCCGTGGGGTCGGCGGCTTGCCGCACACCGCTTGGCGATCGCTATTTGGCCACGGCGGCGCTAGTCTGCAGCTATCGGATCTGGAGGAGGTGGGGCCGATGTTGCAGATGGCCGGGCGGATGAGCGCCCTCGGCACCGAAACCGCGTTCGAGGTGCTGGCCCGCGCCAACGCGCTGGCTGCCGAGGGTCGCTCGATCGTCAATCTCGGCATCGGCCAGCCCGATTTTCCGACCCCGGAGCACGTCGTCGAAGCCGGGCGCAAGGCGTTGGCCGACGGCCATCACGGCTATACCGCGGCAAACGGTATCCCGCAGCTGCGTGCGGCGGTCGCCGCCGATCTTTATCGCCGCCATCGGGTCGAAGTGTCACCCGACCGGGTGCTCGTGGTCCCAGGCGGCAAGGTCACGATGTTTTTTGCCATCCTGATGTTTGGCGAACCGGGAGTGGAGATCCTCTATCCCAATCCCGGGTTTCCGATCTACGAGAGCGTCATCCGCTTCTCGGGAGCGACGCCGGTGCCGATCCCGCTCCATGAGAGCGCCGGCTTCTCGTTCAGCGCCGCCGAGGTGCTGGACAAGATCACACCGCGCACCCGGCTGATCATCATCAACAGCCCAGCGAACCCGACCGGCGGCGTGGTGCCGCGCGCCGAGCTCGATCGCCTCGTCGCGGGGCTCGAACGGCACCCGCAGGTCGCGGTTCTGAGCGACGAGATCTATGGCGAAATCCTCTATGACGGTGCCGAGCATGTCAGCCTGCTGCGCTATCCGTCGATCCGCGACCGGGTGATCCTGCTCGACGGGTGGAGCAAGACCTACGCGATGACCGGCTGGCGCATGGGCTATGGGGTGTGGCCGGACGCGGTGTTCGCCGCAGCCGAACGGCTGGCGATCAACTGCCATTCCTGCGTCAATGCCGCCGCCCAGTTTGCCGGACTCGCGGCGCTGACCGGACCGCGCGAGCCGGTCGACCGCATGGTCCGCGCCTTTGCCGAACGCCGCGAATTCATTGTGCAGGCGCTGAACGGCCTGCCGCGGGTCCGCTGTGTCCGCCCCGGCGGCGCGTTCTACACCTTTCCCAACATCACCGGCACCGGGCTCGACTCGCGCAGCCTGCAGACCCGGCTGCTCGAAGAAGCGGGGGTGGCGACAATCTCGGGCACCAGCTTTGGCACCTTTGGCGAGGGCTATCTGAGATTTTCCTACGCCAACAGCCGCGAGGCGATCGAGGATGCGATCGCGCGCATGCGCCGGCTGTTGGGGAACCTGCCGATCGCCGACGTGACGCGCGCGGCATCCTAGCGTTGACTAATTTTTGGGCAGTCCTATGCTTGGTTCGCCGGCAGTATCCTTGCACCGTCGCGGTCTCGCCGCTCGATCCGCGCAAAAGAGGGTTGGCACGGGTTATGCTGCATCGTGAGCGACCGACGGGTGCTCGTCTGGGAGAGATCGAAAGTCGATGAAAAAGGTCGAAGCGATCATCAAGCCGTTCAAGCTCGACGAGGTCAAAGAAGCGCTGCACGAGGTCGGGATCAACGGCATTACCGTGACCGAAGCCAAGGGTTTCGGCCGGCAGAAAGGTCACACCGAACTCTATCGCGGCGCCGAATACGTTGTCGATTTCCTGCCCAAGGTAAAGATCGAAGTGGTTATGGAGGATGCCCTCGTCGAGCGCGCGATCGAGGCGATCCAGCAGGCGGCCCGTACCGGCCGGATCGGCGACGGCAAGATCTTTGTCACCGATATCGGCGAGGCGATCCGCATCCGCACCGGTGAGCGCGGCGCCGATGCAATCTGAGAGCGGCCGTCGCGCCGCAAACCACCCCTGGAACGTCGGGTGAGGGCGGCGCCGATGCAATCTGAGAGCGGCCGTCGCGCCGGAAACCACCCCTGGAACGTCGGGTGAGCGCGGCGCCGATGCAATCTGAGAGCGGCCGTCGCGCCGCAGACCACCCCTGGAACGTCGGGTGAGGGCGGCGGACGCTGCGATCGCCCCCTGGCCCCTGCTTTTCGAACCTGAGAACGGAACCCCCGAGATGTCCGATACCGGCAAAGTGATGGATTTGATCAAGGAGCACGAGGTCAAGTATGTCGATTTCCGTTTCACCGATCCGCGCGGCAAGTGGCAGCATCTGGCGCACCATCTGCGCACGATCACCGAAGACTTTCTGAATGAGGGGGTGATGTTCGACGGCTCGTCGATCGCCGGATGGAAGGCGATCAACGACAGCGACATGATGCTGGTGCCGGATTGCGCGACCGCGGTCCTCGACCCGTTTGCGGCGCAGACCTCGCTGATCGTCTTTTGCGATGTGCACGAACCGTTGACCGGCCAGCCCTATTTGCGTGACCCGCGCTCGACCGCAAAAAAGGCCGAGCAGCACCTGATCTCGACCGGGATCGGCGACAAGGCATTTTTCGGACCCGAGGCCGAGTTCTTCATCTTTGATGATGTGCGCTACCAGGTCGGCATGAACGGGGCAATGTACGCGATCGACAGCGAGGAAGGCCCCTATGTCTCGGGCAGGGAGCTCGCCGACGGCAATACCGGCCACCGCCCGCCGATCAAGGGTGGCTACTTCCCGGTGCCGCCGGTCGACAGCCAATCAGATCTGCGGGCCGAGATGCTGTCGGTCATGGCCGAGATGGGGCTCAAGGTCGAAAAGCACCATCACGAGGTGGCGCCGAGCCAGGCCGAGCTGGGCTTTCAATACTCGACCCTGGTCGACACCGCCGACAACATGCAAATCTACAAATACGTGGTGCAAAGCGTCGCCCAGCAATATGGCAAGACGGCCACCTTCATGCCAAAACCGGTGCTGGGCGACAACGGTTCGGGAATGCACACCCATCAGTCATTGTGGAAGGGCGACAACACGGTCTTTGCCGGCAACCTTTACGCCGATCTCAGCGAAACCGCGCTTTATTACATCGGTGGCATTATTCGTCATGCCAAGGCGATCAATGCCTTTACCAACCCGACGACGAACAGCTACAAGCGCTTGATCCCGGGTTTCGAGGCGCCGGTTCTGCTCGCCTATTCCTCACGCAACCGCTCGGCAAGCTGCCGCATTCCCTATGTGGCAAGCCCAAAGGCGAAGCGCGTCGAAGTGCGCTATCCCGACCCGGCCGCCAATCCATATCTGGCGTTTGCCGCCATGCTGATGGCCGGGCTCGACGGCATCCAGAACAAGATCCATCCGGGCGACCCGATCGACAAGAACCTTTACGATCTGCCGCCCGAGGAGCTGCGCGATGTACCGGTCGTGTGCGGCTCGCTGCGTGAGGCGTTGGGCGAGCTCGCCCACGATCACGCCTTCCTCCTAAAGGGTGAGGTGTTCAACAAGGATCAGATCGAGGCCTATATCGAATTGAAGTGGGAGGAGGTGTACAATTTCGAGCACACTCCTCACCCGATCGAGTACCAGATGTATTATTCGGTCTGACCAGCGTTTGCCGACCGCTCAGCCGGGGGCGCCCGGCTCGGCGGCGCCGCGGTGGTTTTCGCCGCAACCGGGTTCGGCTTTCCTCACTCGGCTGCCGCCACTGCGGCGGCTGACCATTTTACCAGCTGGCGGAGGGCAGCATGGCGCAGGAAACGGTTCGCCTCGCGCGGTATGCAGCGACGCTGCGGTACGAAGATCTGCCGCCCGAGATCGTCGCCACCGCCAAGGCGTGCATCGCCGACACGGTGGCCGCGATCATCTGTGGTGCCGCGCTGCCGTGGAGCCGGATCGTGATCGGCTACGCTCAGCGCACCGGACCCGGCGGCAAGAGCCATATACTCGGCAACCCGGGATCGCCGCTGCAGGCGCCGTCAGCCGCGCTCGCCAATGGCGCGCTAGCCCACGCCTTCGAGCTCGACAGTCTGACCCGGCCGGGTGCGGGGGTGCATCCCGGCGCCACCCTGCTGCCGCCGGCGCTGGCGATTGCCCAGCAGCAGAGACAGAGCGGCCGCGACCTGATCACCGCTTTTGTCGCGGGTTGTGAGGTCATGGTCAGGATCGGCCGCGCCACCGGCCATACCAACGAGGAGCGCGGCTTTCATGCACCGGGCACGACCGGGCCGTTCGGTGGTGCGGTGGCCGCCGCGCATCTCTTGGGTCTCGATGCGCCCACCATGACAAACGCGATCGGCATTGCCGGCTCGCTCGCCTCGGGGCTCCTCGAATTCGCCCGCGCCGGTAATGGCGGCATGGTCAAGCGGCTGCATCTCGGCCGTGCTTCCGAAGGCGGCGTTCTGGCGGCGAGCTTGGCGGCGGCCGGCTTTACCGCGCCCGATACGGTGCTCGAAGGCGGGTTCGGCTTTCTTGCCGTGTTCTGTCAGGAATGGGATGTGGCCCGGCTGACCGAGGGCCTCGGCGAGGGATGGGCAACCGCGAGCATCGCCTTCAAGCGCTACCCGTGCCACATCAATGCTCACGCCGTGGTCAAGGCGCTGACGCAACTGCAGGCCGAGCACGGCTTTGCCGGCAGCGAGGTCAGCGCCATCGCGATCGCTGGCAGCGAGCGTATGGCGACGCTGCACAACATCCCCGAACCGGCCGACCTGATGATGGCACAATACAGCGTGCCGTTCTGCGCTGCGCTCTCGCTCTATCGCGACCCGAGAAACCCGGGATCCTTTGCCGAGGGCGCGCTCGACGACCCGCAAATCCGTGCGCTGGCCCGCCGGGTAACGATCTCAACAACGCCTCACGGCGCTCCGAGCACGGTCACCCTCGGCCTCGAAGGCGGTCGGCGGCTGACCGCCACGGCCGCGGACGGCACCCTGCCGATCGCCGATCTCGGCGACAAGTTCTGCCGCCTGACCGCCGCCACGCTCGGCAGCCGTGCCACGGCGCTGTTCGCGCGCCTGCAGCAGCTCGAGCACGAGCCTGATCTCGACTGGTTGACCGGCATCTGATCATCGGGCATCGCCGGCCCGGATACACCGCCAGCAGGAACACCGCCGGCCAGCGCGGGCGGCGACCCGGCTGCGCCGGACCGCCGCTGCGGCCGCCCGTTAGCTGCGGCCCTGTTAGCTGCGGCTGAGCCGGCTCTCGACCTCGGCCTGCCACTCGGCCAGCGGCATAAAGCCCGGCGTTTCGCGGCAGTGCTGCTCGTTCTGCGCCATGATCTCGTCATTGGAGAGGCTGAGATCGATCGGCACACCGTGCGGCTGCGGCACATACCACGGCGTATCCATATAGATCTCGACCTGGTTGCCCTCGGGATCAGGGAAATAGCAACTGAGCGCGTTGCCGTGGCTGGTCTGCCGGATCGTCTCGACCCCGGCATCGCGGGCGCGGCTGTAGAGTGTCTTCAGCGCGTCGAGATCGCGGACCTTGAACGATAGTTGGTTGACCGTGCTGATCCCTTCAGGAGCGCGGCCGGAGACGACGACGAACTGGTGATGATGGCCTGGAGCCGCGGTCATAAAGGCGAGCTCGCCGCCACGGCTTGAAATGCCGCGGTCGGATACGACGAGGCCGACGACCTTGGTGTAGAAATCGACCATCTTTGACACATCGCGGGCGTAGACGCCGCAATGTGACAGCTGCGGGTGAATTGGCGACGACATGGCGACCTCCCGGATACGATCCGAACACAAAGATGGGCTGGCAGGCTCAATCGGGCAAATCGAAAAATCGGCACCAGCCGTGCGGGCTGATCGTGCCGGCGACAACGGTACAGGAAGAGGGTGGGCGGAACAACGCACAGGCGGCGCAGCTGAACCCACCGTTTGGCCGGTCCTGATAGCGGGCCTCGCGCTGCGACACGGTCGGCCGAGAGCGCGCCGGCCGGCTGACCGCAGCCGCCGCCACCGCCACCGCCGCGGCGCCCAGCAGATTGCGCCGCAGCAACTTCCGGCCTTCGGGCCATCCGGGGCTCAGCGGCCGGCCATTAGCGGCTGGCCATTAGCGGCCGGCCATTAGCGGCGGTGCCGCGAGATAGGATCGGGCGAGCCGGCGCCCGGTCTCGCGCATCAGCTTTCTGTCCGCGGTCGCGTCGCTCGGCGCCGGCAGGTGCACCACCGTGTTGTTGCAATAGGTCGCGATCATCCCGCCGGCATCGGCATCGCGGTAAATGCCCGGCGGATCTTCGCCCGCCTGCACTGCCCGGATGCCACGCCGCAACTGGTTGCGGAACATCGTGATGCCGCGATCGGTGGCGCCGAGATGCTCGAGCCCGTGCACCGCGATCGGCCGCTGCGAGACCTGAGCCTCATAGTCACCGGGATGCAGCTGGCCTTCTTCATAGGAAGGGGCGGCGACCTGCCCCGCCAGCATCGTGCGATCCGCCCACCATGCCGGCGTCACTCGATCGTCGGTGTCGCAGACATAGCGGAACTCGATAAACATCGTGTGCGTATCGTCGATCGGCAGGTTCCAGCGGCTCATCATCGGACCGCTGAATGGGATTTCCCGCTTGCCATCCTCCCAGGTTGGCGCCACCTGCTGCAAATTGGGCAATACGGCTTCGACCATCCGCGCCCAGAGATTGTCGCCAACCCGCCGCGTGGCGATGTAGATCATGCCGATCGGGGTCTCGACAAACTCCAATTCCGGCAGGACGCCGAATTCCTCGGTGAACACAGCACCGGCGACAATCGTATGCAGAAACGCCGTATGCGCCGGGTCCATCGTGTTTTCCATGATCTGCAGCCAGTTGCATGGATAAATCCATTTGCGGCCGGGGATCATCCGGTAGCCCGGTCGGGTGAAGGTGTCATAGGCCGGGAAGGGCGGCTTCCCCTCGGGTGGCCCCATATAGGCAAAGACGATGCCGCCATATTCGTGGATCGGATAGGCGCCGTGAAACAGCCGCTCCTTCAAGGTGCTGTCGGCCGGCTCACCGGGGGTTTCGAGGATCGCGCCATCGGCGCCGAACAGCCATCCGTGATAGCAGCAGCGGATTCCCGTGTCGCCGATCAGGCCGAATTCGAGCGAGGTGCCGCGATGCGGGCAATGCAGCTCCAACAGCCCGGCGGCGCCGCTCTTGTTGCGGAACGCCACCAGCTCCTCGTCCAAGATCTTGACCTTGAGCGGCGATTCGCCGAGGTCGTCGGAAAAGCACACCGGCTGCCAGAAGCGGCGCAAATATTCGCCGCCCGGCGTGCCCGGGCCAACATGGGTCAGCTCGACATCCTCATCGGGAACCTCGCGATGAAAATAGCCACCATACCGCGTCTTTAAGAACCGGGCTCTCATCGCCATCCGCAGCCTCCACGCATCATTATGAAATGGCGGCTTTTAGCCGAGCAGGGAAGGCGCGGGCTGTGCCCGCCGCGCGCCAACCGGTCGTACCGCCTTGTCCGCGAGGATAAAGCAAAATACCGCGTCGCGGTGCCTAAAACCGCAGCCGCCGCGCTGCGAGTGGCGGGCAGGCCCGGTGATCGCGTCGCCGCACGATCTCACCGGCCGCTTTCGACGCGGCATTTGGGAGTGCTAAAATAGCCGGGGGCCGACACCGCGAGAGTATGGTTGGCTGCCGGTGATGCGAGCCCTGAGCCAAATTGGCGAGAAGTACCGGGGATGGGTGGCCGAGCGGTTTAAGGCACCGGTCTTGAAAACCGGCGTGGGTCAGCCCCACCGTGGGTCCGAATCCCACCCCATCCGCCAATTCAGAGCAGAACTGCGAACGCCGGGCGTAGCCGGTTCTACGCCTGCGGTGACGGTCCAACGATGACCAGGCCGTGTACCGCTTTGTCGATCCGATGCATCAGCAAGAGTTCGTTGTCGCTGGCCGGCCGCGGCACCCGGAACATGCCGAAGCGCGCCCGATGGCCGTGATCTCAGCCTCGAAATCCCGGCCGACCCCGGGGTCAAAGGCGCGCGCCGGCCAAACCCAACAACATCAACCCACAGGCTTGGCGCGGCGCCTCGAGCCAATACCAAGACATCGTCAGGGAAAAATCGGTGGCTGCTGCTCAGTAATAGACCGACCGCCCGACGCCGCCGCCGGCCGACAGCAGCTCGCCGGAGACGGCCCAGGCCTTGTTCGAGGCGAGGAAGACCGCGACAAATGCGACCTCCGAAGCGTCCACCATGCGGCAGATGGCATTGCCGCGCGGTGAGCCCGGAGCGAAATCCTGCCGCTCTGCGTCTTCAGCAGAGACGCTCAGCTGGGCGGCGCGGGCGGCGAGCAGGCTAGGTGTGCGCTCGGTGCGGGTGGTGCCGGGATGGATACAATTGACCGTGATCCCGTGACGGCCCAATTGGACCGACAGCGTCTTGGTCATGTGCACCAGGCCGGCATTGCGGGCGCCGCCGCTGAGATTGCCGGCGTTGCGGGCGTTACCGCCGCTGATGTTGATGATCCGGCCCCAACCCTCTGTCTTCATGAACGGGATGACCGCGCGCGAGCAGCGCAGCGAGCCGACATATTTTACGTTGAAATCCTCTATCAAATCCTCATCGACGACGGTTTCGATCGGGCCGGTCGCGGTGGCCGAGCCCCCTGGGTGAGAGCCGCTGTTGACCAGGATGTGCAGTCCGCCCAATTGCCGCGCCGCCTCCGCGACCATGTGGTCTACCTGCTCCTTGCTGGTGACATCGGCAGCGAGGGGAAGGATGCGCCGGTTCGTCTCGGAAGCCAGCTCCCGCGCCGTTGCTTCCAAATCCGCCTTGCTCCGCGCCACGATCGCGACATCGACCCCTTCGCGAGCCAATTCCCGCGCAATGGCTTTGCCGATGCCGCGACTGCCGCCGGTGACGATTGCATGCTTGCCTTGCAGTCCGAGGTCCATGGCGCTCTCTCCTTGGCGGCGTGATCGCGATGCTATTGCTTCACTAGCGATTGTTCTCTCTGCGGACACCTGGCGCAAGGGAGTTGCCGGGCGCAGGACGACGCGCGACTGAGGGGTGCGTTTCGGCGCGGCTCGCTTCCCGCGGCGGCGGGGACTCCCTATCGTGGTGCCAGCGAACCGGCGAGGTGGAGGAAACCCTGATGGCGGCGATCGGCTTTATCGGGCTCGGGAATATGGGTGCGCCGATGGCGGCTAACCTGGTCACGGCCGGCCATCAGGTGACGGGGTACGACACCACGCCGGGACCGGTCGCGGCGTTGGCGGCGAAGGGCGGCCGCGCCGCCGCGAGCGCCGCCGAGGCGATCGCCGGCGCCGAGATCGTGATCACGATGCTGCCGGCCGGGGCGCAGGTGCGCGAAGTTTATCTCGGCAATGGCGGGGTGCTGGGTCGTGCCGCAAAGGACGCGCTGTTGATCGACTGCTCGACGATCGATGTCGAGACCGCGCGCGCGGTCGCCGCTGCCGCCGCGGAGGCCGGCTTCGACATGCTCGACGCGCCGGTCTCGGGCGGCACCGCCGGAGCCGCGGCGGCAAGCCTGACGATCATGGTCGGTGGCGGCGAGGCGACGTTTGCCCGCGCCCGACCGGTGCTTGCGGCGATGGGACGCACGATCGTTCATGCCGGTCCCTCGGGCAGCGGGCAGGCGGTCAAGATCTGCAACAACATGCTGCTCGCGGTCTCGATGATCGGTTTGTGCGAGGCGCTTTCGCTCGGCGACAAGCTCGGACTTTCGGCGCAGACACTGTTTGATGTGTGCAGCAAATCCTCGGGCCAATGCTGGGCCCTGACGAGCTATTGCCCGGTGCCGGGGCCGGTCCCGGCTTCGCCCGCCAACCGCGATTATGCCGCGGGGTTCACCGCGGCGATGATGCTGAAGGATTTGCGGCTGGCGCAGCAGGCGGCCGGCTCGGTGGCGGCGGCAACACCGCTCGGCGCGGTTGCCGCGGCGCTCTATCAGCTCCTGGCCGATCAGGGAATGGCCGGGCTCGATTTCTCGGCGATCTATCGCTTTGTCGCCAAACCGCAATCGTAACCCGTGAAACGAAGAATTAACTAAGCCGCGCGTACCCTCGCCGGGACCGCCCTGTGACGAGGCTCGGATGAATGACAATTATCTCGAAGTGATCTCTCTCGTCGAGCGGCTTCATCGCCATTTTCTCGAGGTGGTGAAGCTTGAGCTCGAGGGGCAGGGGATCCACGATATCAACAACGTGCAAGGGATGATGCTGTTCAATATCGGCGACGCCGAGATGACCGTCGGGGAGCTGACCCTGCGCGGCTGCTATCTCGGCTCGAACGTCTCCTACAATGTCAAGAAGATGGTGGAGAACGGCTATCTGGTGCAGCAGCGCTCGCGCCACGACCGGCGCTCGGTGCACGTCCGGCTCACCGAGAAGGGGTTCAAGCTGCGCGACAGCCTGTCGGCGATGCATCAGCGTCACGCCGAGGCGCTGGGTCAGGCGCTGGTCAATCTCGAAGATCTGCAGGCGGTCGGCGTCACGCTGCGCCGGCTCGAACGGTTCTGGATCCGCGCCGGCGACCTGCTGCAACGGCAGCCGCAATTTGCCGCCTGATCTTTTCAGGTGATTTTGCCGGCTTCACCTGCGAATCTGTTTGAGAGGGGTTGTGGAGGCGGGCATGGCAGTCGAGCTCATCACGCTGGCACCCGGGCTGAGCGCTTCCGGTCGGCTCGACCGGGCGGATCTGGAAGAGCTGGCGCGGTCCGGGGTGCGCACGATCGTCAACAATCGTCTTGATGGCGAAGATCCGGGACAGTTGCCGGCAGCCGAGGCGAGGCAGCTGGCCGAAGCGCTCGGCCTCGCCTACCACCATATTCCGATCACCGCGGCGAGCCTGACGAACACCCATGTCGATGCGTTTGCGGCGGTGCTGCGCGAGGCAACGCAGCCGATCGTTGCGCATTGCCGCAGCGGCACTCGCACGACGCTGCTATGGGCGCTGACCCGGCTGCGCGAGGGCGCCGACCCGCTGAGCCTGGTAGCCGAAGCCGCGCGCCACGGCATCGACATCGCGAGCCTGTCGGCCGTCGCAGCCCGCCTGCGCCAGCGCTCCTCCTGACCGCATCTCGCTCCCGGCCGGTCCGCGGTGGCATCGCGTGGGGCGGCCGCGATCGGCACCGCAGCCCTTATCGCACAACCCGGCAGCGCGGTTTTGCGGCGAACCTCGATTTCGCCCTCCGGAGCCGAGCGCGGGTTCGCATGCCACGGCGCTTGCGCTATCGTGGGGCACGCCCGAGTGGGCGATGCGGTCGCCGCGACGGGAGGCTCGATGAAACTCTGGAACCACTGTGAAAACCCGTATCCGTTTGTGCCGAACGAGGTGCTGGAGCAGGCGCCATCGGTGCGCGCGAGCCTGCCAAACCAATACTGCGATCCGAAAATCGCCGCCCGGCTTTACGACGAGGTGTTCGACGAGTATCGGCTGTGCGACGAGCTCGGGCTGCATATCGTCACCAACGAGCATCATTCCGGCATCAACAATTTGTGGGCGGCGAGCCCGGTCATCACCGGCATCGTCGCGCGGCTGACCCGGAACGTGCGCATTCTTTCGCTCGGCACGCTGATCACAGTCCGCCCCGATCCGGTCCGAGTGGCCGAGGAATACGCGACGATCGATGTCTTGTCCAAGGGGCGTCTCGAGATCGGCTTTGTCAAATCCGGGGCGACCGAGATGGTCTCGGGTGACGCCAACCCGATGCGCATCCGCGAGCGCGAATGGGAAGCGATCGACCTGATCGAAAAGAGCCTCGTGACACATGACGGGCCGTTCAGCTGGGAAGGCAAGTTCTTTATCCATCCGCATGTCAACATCTGGCCGCGCCCCTACCAACAGCCACGTCCGGAATTCTGGGCGGCGACCAGCGATCTTCCGACCTGCGCCGAGCTCGGCCGCCGTGGCATGGTCAACACGCTCTTGTTCGGCGGCTACGATCGCACCCGGCAGGCATTCGAGGCGTACAAAAAGGCGCGGGCCGAAGCGGGGGTGCCGGCGCCGGGCGAGGACCGCTTCTCCTACATGGCCTTCGCCTATGTCGGTGAGACCGATGAGGAGGGACTGCGCATCGGTCAGAAGATCGCCTGGTTTCTGACCGTCAGCATCAAGAGCGCCCCGCAATTTTCGAAGTTCCAGCCGGGTGCTGTGGCTCCGGAGATGGCGCCTGCGGCCTGGCGCAGCGGTGTCACGCGGCGGCCGCGCCCGACGAATCTCGACGCTGAGGTGCTGGTTGGGCAGGGGCAAATGTTCGCCGGCAACCCGGACACCGTGGCCCGGCAGATCAAGGAGCTCCGCCGCCGGGTCGGTGGGGTCGGCCACATCATCATGATGACCCGGCAGGGGCTCGTAACCCATGCCGAGGCGGAGAGGAGCTTCACTCTCGCTGCTCGCGAGGTGTTGCCGCAATTGCAGGATTTGCCGCCGGTTGACGCGGACGAAGCGGCCTGGTTGGCGCAACGCGAAGCGGCGGCCGGGTAATGACCGAATTGCTCCGCGTCGGCCCACACAGGTTGGAGGTGCTGCGCCGCAGTGCCGGGCATCCTGCGAAGCCGACCTTGCTCCTGTTGCACGGCGTCAACAATTTCAATGAGAAGACGCCGTTTCTCGATCTTCTGGCTCAGCATGGCGAGATCATCGCCCCGTCGCATCCCGGTTTTGGCCAGTCGCCGCGGCCGGATGATTTCGACACGATGTACGATCTCGTCCAGCTCTATCGTGCCGTGCTCGACGGGTTGCCGGCCGAGCGGGTGACGCTCTTGGGCTTTTCGTTTGGCGGCTGGATCGCTGCCGAGCTCGCCGCCGCCGGTCACCCGAAACTCGATCGGCTGGTTCTCGTCGATCCGCTCGGGGTCAAGCTCGGCGGGCGCGAAGAGCGAGACATCGTGCATTTTTTCAATACCGCACCCGATGAGCTGGAACGGCGGGCCTGGCATGATCCGGCGAGGCGGCCGCCGGGGAATTACGGGCTCGGCTGGCAAGCTGCGATCGGCGAGGCGATGACCGATGACGAGATGGTGGCGCTGGCCCGCAATTGGGATGCGCTGTGCCTCTATGCGTGGAGGCCGCATATGTACAATCCGCAGCTCAAGCACTGGCTCTACCGCGTCGCGGTTCCGACCCTGGTGCTGTGGGGGGCGAGCGACCGGATCGTGCTGCCGGAGGCATATGGGCGCGCTTATAGCGGGTTGATCCCGGGAGTAGGGTTCGAATTGATCGAGGCCGCCGGGCATCATCCGGAGCTCGAGCAGCCGGCCGCCTTCGTCGATCGAGTAGCCGGGTTTCTCGGTAGGTGCGATCGACCGGCAGCCTCGTCATGATGTTTATCGTTCGCAGTGCCGGCGAAAAACCGGCATCGGTCACGATCAAGGCACTGCGCCGGACTCCGGCGATCGTGCCGGGTGCCGTGGGCAGCACGGACTATTTTTGTATCGGCGAAGCGGAGACGATGGCAGCGCTCACCGCCGCAGGCTGGCAGCTCGTCGCACTGCGCGACGGCTGGTACGAGGACGATCGCGGCGGTGGGATCGCGATCTCCGGTGATGGCAGGTACTGGGAGATCCGCGACACCCCGTTCACCGTCGTCGAAGCCGTCGGCCACCAGAGCAGCGGCGACCAGGGAAGCGGCGACCGAGCCGGCCGTGACAGCGATCGCGTCGATGTCCGCGGCGCCGTCTTCGGGGTCTAGCAGCGGCCGCCGCCGACCGGGGGAAATCCTCAGCCGGCTATTGTTGGGTGTTCGTCGTCGTATGGGTCGTCGTCGACCCGGTCCATGGATCGGTTTGCGTCGATGTATGGCTTTGCGTGCTTCCGGCGGCGCCCGCCTTGTAGGTGTCGCGTTCGGTCACCGGGTTCCCATACATATCGACGCCGTGCTTTGTGGTCGACGTCTGGTAGTTCCCATAGGGGCCCGTCGTCGTGGACGTGGTCGAGCCAGTATCCGGAGTCGGTGGGGCGCCGGGCACCGGCGGTGGAGCGGGCGGATAGGTCTGCGCGACGGCGAGGCCCGGTGCGGCCATCAGAACCAGCGCGGCGATCCCGGCGATCAGATGCTTACCCATTTGAGATCCTATCGATTGCCATCCTCGCGCGCATAAACTGCGGGATCATTGCAACGGTTCCCGCAGAGCGCCGCCGGTTCCCGCAGAGCGCCGCCGGTTCCCGCAGAGCGCCGCCGGTTTCCGCAGAGCTAATACGCGCATAATCTGTATTATATGTCAGGCTCTAAGCAATCTTGGACCGCTGACGAACGGACTGCGGCGAAGATAAAATCGCAGGAGCCGGTTCGCATCGCGCGCGATGCCGATCCTGATGCTCTGCCCGATTTCGCCGGGTTCGTGATCGGCGCGTCCGAGCCATAGAGGGCCTTCTCGGCAAAGATCGAGCCCATCCAACCGGCGATCAACCCGCAATGCCGCGGTGAGCCTTCCTGGTCCTCGCGTCAAGTCGCGCAGCCGCTCGATTTGACGATTTCGCTGCATGATCGGTATGCCGTCGCGCGGCTCGAGTGCCCTGATGAGGACCCCAGCCCCAATCCCCGCTGTCTCGCTCGAGACGTTCAGCATGTATGCGCTGCCATAGACGAGGTACACGTAGGCATGCCCGCGCTCGAGAAAGAGCGATCGATTACGCGGCGTCATCCCGCGATAGGCATGCCCCGCGGCGTCGCCGACGACATACGCTTCGGTCTCGACGATGCGGCCGCTGACGACGCCTTCGGCCACCTCCCGCACCAGGATCTTGCCGATCAGATAACGAGCGAGCGGGACCGTATCGACCGGCAGCGCCGCACGAGGGAGCGGTGGATGGCTATCCTTGTGCCGGTCAGGTTTCAGCGCATCTGCTCGACCCATTGAGCGCGCGACGGCCCCGGCTCAAATGGATCGCTGAAGTATTGCGTCTCGCGGGCCACCTTCCCCTCTCTGAACTCCATGATGCTCACCGTGTAAGACGGCCGTGCATCGTAGGCGATGACGAATTCAGTGATCCAGAGGTCGGCAGTGCCGAGCATCCGGCGCACGGTGAAGCGCTTTCTGCTCGGCTGAGCAAAGCGAGAGGCCTGAATGTTGCGCCGGCCGCGGATGCGCTCGCCCGATTGCGGATATTCGAGCACCGCATCCTCGCGGTAGATGTCGTGCTCCGCCTCGAAGTCGTTCGCGTCGGAGGCGGCCCAGTGGCGATCCAGGGCCGCTCTGATGTCGTGATCTTCCATCTCGATCTTTCCTCCCGGCGCCCGATGCACGCATGGGGCACCGGCAAAAGACGTGTCACAGCGGCTTTAGCTCGCCCAGCATTGTCGGAATCAGCTCCGAAACAGTGGGATGGATGTGCATCGCGCGCTGCAGGACGGAATAGGGCGCCTTGGCGTACATGACGTCCAGGATGCAGTGAATAGCCTCGTCACCGCCTGGGCCCAGGATCGCGGCGCCCAAAATCTGCCTGCTCGCCGCGTCGACCAGAACCTTCATGAAGCCCTGTGTCTCGCCTTTTTCGACCGCGCGCGCCACCTGGGTCATTGGCCGCCTTCCGATCAACGCAGGCCTGCCTTGCTTCCGGACCTCGGCCTCGGTCGCGCCGGCGCGCGCCAGCGGTGGATCGATGTACAGCGCGTAGGTCTCGATCCGGTCATCGACGCGACGTGGATCGTTGTCGAGAATATTCGCGGCGACGATTTCAAAGTCGTTGAAAGCGGTATGGGTAAAAGCCCCTCGTCCGTTGCAGTCCCCCAAGGCCCAGATGCCCGGCACATTGGTGCGGAGTTGATCATCGACAACGATGTATCCACGCTTGTCCAGCAGCACACCCGCCTGCTCCAGGTCCAAGTCGTCCGTGTTGGGGCGGCGACCTGCGGCGAGCAGCAGATGGCTGCCACTCACCTGCGGCGGACCACCCGTGCAGTCGAGGCTCGCGCTGATCCTGTCGTCCTGCTGCTCGACCGCGATGCATTTCGCATTGAGCCGCACCCGAACGCCTTCCTTTTCCAGGATGTCGAGAATGGCTGCCGAGATGTCTTCGTCTTCGCGCTGGACGAGCCGCTGTCCCATCTCGATAACCGTCACCTCGCTGCCAAAGCGCCGATAGATCTGCGCGAATTCCAGGCCGATATAGCTGCCTCCCACGATCAGCAAATGCGGTGGCAGGAAACCGATGTCCAGCATCGACACATTCGTCAGGTAGTTGACCCGGTCCAGTCCCGGGATCGGCGGCACCGCAGCCCGACCGCCGAGGTCAAGGAAGATCCGCTCTGCTGTCAGCACATCCACCCCGACGCGCACCTCGCGAGAAGACACCAAGCGCGCGTGGTCCTGATACAACGTGCAGTTTTCGGTGTTCCTCAGCCATGCTTCGAGCCCCGCCTGCCTCGGGGCCAGCACCGCGTCCTTCCGGGCCTTCACGCGTTTCATATCGACCGAAACGGGCCCGTCGATTTGTACCCCGTATTCGCCGCCGCGGCGCGCGATATGGGCGGCGTAGGCACTTGCCACCAACGTCTTGGTCGGGGTGCAGCCGACATTGAGGCAAGTTCCGCCGACCAGCTTGCGCTCGATGGCAGCTACTTTCATGCCGGATCGGGCGAGCCGTTCCGCCAGGTACGAACCGGCCGTCCCGGTACCGATGACGATTGCGTCATATGCAGCCATCCGAGCCCTCCAGCCGGGGGAAGGTACGATCGATGTCGCCCTGTTTTTCAAACTGCTCGAGCATCTGCTTCGGGCTCTGTTCAACGGAATGGATCACACCAAGCTGAGCTGCCGTCTCGATCAGGTTCGCCTGCGCCACGAGGACGGAAGAAAAGGTCTGATCGAGATCCGGTGGGACTTGGTCAAGACTTTTGCCGCCATCGAGTTGCACTGGCAGTCCCAAAGAAGCCCGAACCTGGTAAACTTCCGCCAGCGATTCGGTGACTTGCGCACTCGCCGTAGATAAGGTTCTTTGAGCCCGATCGAACTCCTGACGGCTTTCGGCCGGGGTCCCCAGCAGCCGCTGCGCCCGATAGAAGTCGGCTTGTGCGAGCGTCAAGTTGGCCTCGCTCTTGCCGAGAGCAGCTACCCGAGCATGCAGAAGTGCTATTTTGTCGTCGACATCCTGGACGGCGTTCTGCAGTCCCCAGCGCCGGGCCCATGCTTGTGCTTCGATATCCCGCACCGTCGCCTTGGCCGCGCGCAGGTTCGTGGCTGCGGTATCGACGGCCGCGCTTTTCACAGCAACCGCGTCCTCAAACGGCTCCCTGTCGAGTTCGGCGAGAAGCTCGCCCTTGTGCACACGGTTGTTGTCGTCCACCAGTATCCGCGAGATCTGGCCCGCGACCCGCGAAGCGACAAACGTCACATGGCCGTTGACGTAGGCGTCGTCCGTCGAAACGGTGTCGAGGGTTGCGAGGACCCACCGGATGCCGAATATGCAGACGACCGCCAGAGCAAGGGCGCCGAGCGTGCCCATCAGCAGCCGTTTCCGCCGCGAGCGCCGCTGATCCTGTGTGTGCCGGGCGATAGCTGGGCCCCGTGATCGGCCGACACGCTTCACTTGTGGCGGGCGCGACAATCGGACCGGGTTCGCCCTGATTCGCTTCCTGCTTCTCGGTCATCTCAGGTGAGGCATCGGCCCCGACGCCTGCTCGATCGGCGTGGCCCCGCTCACGGACGGAAGAAGACGTGAGTGAGGGCCAACGCGATTTGTGGAAACGCGGAAAATACGACGATAAAGCCGAGAATGATCACGAGGAACGGCAACACGGCGAGCATCAGCTCCTTGAGGCGGATATCCGGCGCGATCCCCTGAATGACGAACAAATTGAGCCCGACCGGCGGATGAATGAGGCCGGTTTCCATCACGAGGCTCATATTGACGCCAAACCAGACCGGGTTGAAGCCGTGCGCGAGGAGCCCTGGCATGATCACCGGCGTGATCATCAGCACGATCGCCACGGGCGGCAGAAAAAAGCCCATCAGGATCACGAGCACGTCGATCCAGAACAGGAACTCCCATTTCGACATGTGCAGGCCGACCAGCCAT
Source organism: Allostellaceae bacterium (assembly GCA_050729795.1). Classification (GTDB taxonomy): domain Bacteria; phylum Pseudomonadota; class Alphaproteobacteria; order ATCC43930; family CGMCC-115725; genus AP-15. The sequence continues at coordinate 17,867 of JBOHME010000076.1, forward strand.
TGGGTCGTGCTCTGCGTGATGTAGAGATAGCTCATCACGTAGCTGAAGACGAAAGCCATCGCGATGATCATCATGATCATCGAGGCGTATTCGGCGGTGTCGAAGACGATCCTGCGGATCTCGCGCCAGCGGTAGCAACGATAGACGATCGCCACCATGACGAGCGTGGCGAAAGCGCCGACCCCGGAGACTTCGGAAGGCGTCGCATAGCCGCCGTAGAGCGCCAGCATCACGACGCAGATGATGCTGAAGAACGGCAGGAGTCGCGGCAGCGATTCGACCCGCTCGCGCCAGGTGAAATGCTCGATCGCGACGGAACTTCCGGCGGCAGCATCGAGGCGGGGCGCCGCCGCTCCGCGCGAGCGCAGCGCGCGGGCGCGGTAGTAGGAGCGGATCACGACCCACAGCGCGAACAACGACATCAGCAGGAGACCGGGAACAATGCCCGCCAGGAACAGCTGTCCGATCGACTGCTCGGCGACGATGCCGTAGAGGATCAAGGTCACCGACGGCGGAAACAGGATGCCAAGCGTGCCCCCCGAAGCGACGAGCGCCCCAGCGAAACCCGGCGGATAACCGCGCTGGCGCATCTCGGGCACGCCCATCGCTCCGATCGCCGCCGAGGTCGCGGTGCTCGACCCGCACATCGCGGCAAAGATCGCGCAGCCGATCACATTGGCGACGCCGAGACCGCCCGGCATCCGGTGTGTCCAGCGATAGACCGATTCGTAAAGATCGGCGGCCGCCCGCGTCCGGCCGACCGCGATCCCCATCAGCATAAACAGCGGGATTGCCAGCAACGTGAAATTGTCCATGCCCTGATAGAGCGTCTCGGCGAGCTGGCCGAGGTTGGACCAGGGCATAAAGACCAGCATGAAGCCGACCGACACGCTGCCGAGCGCGAACGCAACCGGCATGCCCGAGAGCAGCAGAACCAGTGAGACGGCGACAAACAGAATGCCGAGCTCACCCGGGCTCACCGATCCCGCCCTTTCTGCCGAGGCGGGCGATCTCCTCGACAATCTGCACCAGGTATTCGAGCGAGATCAGCACCAGCCCGACCCCGATCAGTGTGTACGGGATCCATTCGGGCGGCGCCCAGGTCGAATTCGTGGTCCAGCCTTCGCTCCAGGCCTGCCAGACGTAACGCAGAACCATCACCGCCGCGAACGCGCATAAGAGCGCCGACAGGATGTCGCCCGCAAGGATGCGCAGCCGGTTCCAGCGCGCCGACATCAACGTCTGCAGCACCTCGGTGCCGACATGGGCTCGCTTCATCTGCGTGTAGTTGGCGGCGAGAAAAGTCGCCCCGATCAGCAGGAAAATGTTGAGCTCGAGGTTCCAGGTATGCGGGCGGTGCAAATAATAGCGCCACACCACCTCGTTGGTGATCACGATGCAGGACGCGACGATCATGAGGCCGGCGACGAGCCCGGTCGCAAAATCGAGCATCTGCACCGTTCGGCGGAACCCGCACCACGCCCGGCCCCAGCGGCTGCGCCCGTCCGATGGTGGGCCGGTGGATGCGATCGGCTCCGCCCCATCGCTTCCGTCGATCATGCGACCGCTGCGGCCATGTCGAGCAATTTCGCGCCGTCCTCGACGTGCGCCGCGAAGTCCTTCCACGCGCTGTTTTGGGCGAGCTTTTTCCACTCGTCGAACTGCGCTTTGTCCATGTCGTAGACGTGGTCGCCGGCCTTGCCGAACACGACGGCCACTTTGGCGTCGTCCGCCTTGCACGCGTCGAGCGCGTAGCTTTGCAGCGACTGGCCGACCTCGAGGACGATTTTCTGCTGTGCGGGGGTCAGCTTCTGGTAGGTGTCCTTCGACATCAGCAGCGGCTCGAACATGTACCAGAAGGTATATTTGCGTGCAGTCGTCACATCCTTGGCCACTTCCTGCAGGCGGAAGCTCATCAGCGACGCACTCGACGTCCACAACGCATCGACAACGCCCGAATGCATCGCGTTGTAGGTCTCGGTCGAAGGGAAGGTGGAAATCGAGGCGCCCGCCGCCTGCAGCATCAGCTCGATCATCTTGCCGGCGCCGCGGGTTTTCAGCCCTTTGACATCGGCCGGCACCAAGATCGGCTTGTCGCGCGAAGCGACCCCGCCGCCCTGCCAGATCCAAGTCACCAGCACAACCCCGTGATCGTCGAGGTATTTGACCATCCACTTGCCGATCTCGGCGTTCTCCCAGCCATAGCCTTGCTGATAGCTCTCGATCAGCGCCGGCATCAGGGTCAAATTGGTCGCCGGCAATTTGCCGCCCGAATAGGCGAGCGGATAGACCGCCATGTCGAGCGCGCCGTTGGCCATCGCGTCGAACTGCTGATCCGGCTTGTAGAGCGAGGCACCCGGATAGAGCTGAAATGTCAGCGCGCCGTTTGTCCGCTTTTCGACCTCGGCGGCGAATTTGCGGGCGAGCACGTCGCGGAAGTCGATATTTGCCGGGAACTGGTGCGAGATCTTGAGAACGCGGGTCCCGGCGGCGAGCGAGGGCCGCGCCAGACCACCCGCCAACGCCGCACCCAGCGCGCCGCCGACAAAATCCCTTCTGGTGATGTTCATGATGCATGTCCTCCCGGCCTCGCCTTCGCGGCTTGGGTCACCGCCTCGGCCACGTCAAGCAGCTTCTGGCCATCTCTGATCGGCAGTTTACAGATGGGCGCCCTATCCGCCCACTGTGAAGGCAGCTCATACACCGATCAGCACGCTTCACAACGTCTAAATCGCCCGTAAGTCGCCTACCAGTCGGACGCACTACCACCATATCTGTGTGTTAAATCTGTTTGGTGCACTCGCTGATACAAATGGTACACGAACACGGTCGTGCCTCGCCGGATGGTTCTCTCGGATTTGGTTCAGAAGAAGGGTTTGGGATAGGCATTATGCCCTGCGAGATAAGCGTTGATGGCCGCTCGGCTGTGCCGCAGACGCTGCATGTGCGGGTGAAGAAGGCCGAGATCGACAGTGGCAGGTGCGGGGTGCCGACGGGTGTGACCGAGAATCGCGAGGCGAGCCTTGCAAACGGGTCCGGTACGACTATCATAGCCGCGT
>JBOHME010000077.1:0-20684 GCA_050729795.1 Allostellaceae bacterium
AGCGGCGGTGGCCGCCGCTACGGCAACACGATCACGCTGTGCCCGCCGCTGGTGATCACCAAAGCGGAATGCGACCGTGTCGTCGATACGCTGGGGCGAGCGCTGGCGACATTCGACTTTGGCTGATCTCGGGCGCTCGCTGTGGCGGCGCTCGCTGCGAGCACCAACGCGGCGGCATCACCCGCCGCCCTGCCCCCAATGCCGTGGAGCAGGGCGGTCTCGCGGGTGATCGGGTCAGTTGGCCGCCGGTCAGTTGGCCGCCGGTCAGTTGGCTGGCGGGAAGAACACCAGCGTGCGCACCTCGATGCTTTCCCGCGGCGGCGCTCCGGGAGTGAGCGGGTTCTCGAACGAGGTGTGGAACGACAGACGCGCGCGACCGTCATTGGCGCTGTCGTGGACCCGGATCAGCAGCACCTCGTCGGGCTGCTGCTCCGAGAAATAATACCAGCGATGCGCCGGATTGTAGGCGACCCGTGAGGTCTCGCCGCGCACATGGGAATAGACGAGATCGCTGGCGATCAGATCGTCGTCGGTAAAGCTCCGCGCGTCACACAGCGCCAGCGGGGAATCGAGCACCGGCCCGCGGATCGGTCGCCACACATTGACGATGCCAAAGCGTTGCTTCAGCAGCTCCTCGCCATCGGCGCCGAGATGGTCGCGCACCCGGCGCGGTGCGGAGTTGACCGTGTGATCATTATGCACTTGGCGCGACGGCTGGGCCATGCCGGGCCGCGTCGCGTTGCGCACATTGTGGTCAAAGACAAAGACGCGGCTGGCGCCCAACCGGTTCTTCAGCAGCTGCTCGACCTCGGGATAATAGACGCGCTTGATCTCGTCGGGGTCGTAGAAGTCGTGCATCACGGTCGGCGCCTGGATCAGCGCGAAACCATTGCGATCGAGCGTGAACTCGGTCTCGCGCCCACGCGCATCCTCGATCCTGACCTGGCGTGGATCGTCGGTGCCGTTCCAGCGCTGCACGCCGGCCGGTGGCTCGATCCGGTAATAGGCCGGCTTTTCGGCGCCGCGGTGCAGGTAATGCAGTGTCGAGGTCAGGGTCTTCGGGGCGATGGCGGTATCGAGCGGCATGCTTCAATCCTCCGATGTTGGGCTCGCTTGCGGTAGCGTTTTTGCCTCGGCGTGTCACGATCCGACCGCATCGGGACAGCGCGAGCTTCAACTACTCCACGTCACCACGTGGGTGTCAATCGTGATTACAGGAGCGAGCGGTAGAGCCGGCCGATTGAACGGCCTGATATGTATATTATCGTTGAAGAAGCTTGTCTGCGACGAAGGGGCTGCTCTCCTTGCGGGGAGATCGGCGGGCCTGCGCCGTCCTGGAAAGCGACCGCGGAGGACTCACGAGATTGGGCCCGAGCCCGCCAAGCCGGCGCGGCCGGGGTTCAATCGTCGGGCACAGAGCCGCTAAGCTCCGCCGCGAAACACCGCGCCGAATGAGCGACGCGAGGGGAGGGACCGCCGATGGCACAGTCGATCGTTGCCTGGGTCGATGCGGCACTGGACAATGCCGAGCTCGGACCGATCCACAAGCGGGCGCTCTCGATCGTCACCGCTGGTCTCTTTTTCGACGTCATCGATTTCATCATTTTCGGCTCGCTGGTGCCGGACATGCTGCGCTCGCATTTCGCGACCCCGATCGAGATCGGCTCGGTCGGCACCGCGAGCCTGATCGGGCTGCTGCTCGGAACCTTGGCGCAGGGCGAATTCACCGACCGCTTTGGCCGCAAGCGGGTCTTTCGCTGCGTGGTGCTGGTCTACAGCCTGGCGACGATCGCCGCCGCCCTGGCGCCAAACCCGGGCTGGCTGGCGTTGGGTCGGTTTGTTGCCGGGCTCGGTCTCGGCGCCGCATCGCCGCTGTGCTTTTCCTATGCCGCCGAATTTTCGCCCAAGCGGGTTCGCGGACGGCTGCTCGCCTTTATGCAATTTGTCGGCGGTGCCTGTGTGTGGCCGCTCGGCACGCTGTTCGCGCTCGGCGTCCGGGGATCGATCGGCTGGCGCGGTATCTGGATCGTCATCGGCCTGTGCGGGCTGGTGATCTTCGCGCTGAGCTTGGCGATGCCGGAATCGCCACGCTGGCTCGTCACCCACGGCCGCGGGCGCGACGCGCTCGATCTGTTGGAGCGGATGGGACTGGGCCGCCCGGCTCCCGGCGAAGCCGTCGTGATCGACGCGCTCGCCGATATCAAGAGCGATCCGGTCGCGGTCGTGTTCCGGCGTTACCGCGGACGGATCATCGCGGCGATGATCTGCTTTTTCGCGTTCTTTGGCGCCGCCCTCGGGCTCGGCGGCTGGCTGCCGAACATCCTGGCCGAGCGCGGCTTTACGATCACCAAATCGCTGAGCTTCATCTTTGGCATCCAGCTGGCATTTCCGATCAGCAGCCTCTTTATGATGTTCGCGCTCGAGCATTACGGGCGGTTGCGGACCGCGGTCGCCGCATTTGTTCTCGCCACGCTGTTGTCGATCCTGTTCTATTTTTCCCGTTCGGACGCGATGGTGCTCGGCATCGGCTTCGCGATGACCTTTTTTACACAACTCGCCGGCAATACGATGCAGATCTTCACATCCGAAGTGTTTCCGTCGAACGCGCGGGCCACCGGCTTTGGCCTCGCACAGGCGGGCGGACGGGTCGGCTCGGCGTTGGCGTTTCCGGTGATCGGCGTTGTCAGCGTTTATGGCTTCGGCTATGTGATGGCCGGCATCGCCGTGATGCTGGGGATCGCCGCGTTCGCGGTCACCCGGATCGGCAGCGAGACGCGGGGACTGGCGCTCGACACGATCGCCCCGATCACCGAGTGAGTCGCGCGGGGGCGGGTCATCCGGTGAAGGGCTTCGCCAGCCCCTGCCAGCATGAATCATAGTTGCGCTGCAGGGATGGGGTGTCGAGGGCGAAGCGGGTCGGGCGGATTGGAAACCGCGTCTCGAACATAAAGGCGAGCGTGTCGGTGATCTTTTGCGGCGCCAATTCCGCGATGCTCGCCCGCGCGTAGGTCGCAGCATCGGGCCCGTGCGCGGCCATGCAATTGTGCAAGGACGCCCCGCCCGGCACAAAGCCTTCGGCCTTGGCATCATACACGCCATGGATCAGGCCCATGAACTCGTTCATGACGTTGCGATGAAACCAGGGCGGGCGGAATGTATGCTCCGCCACCAGCCAGCGCGGTGGAAAGATCACAAAGTCGCAATTGGCCGTCCCGGCAATCTCGGATGGTGCGGTCAGCACCGTAAAGATCGAAGGGTCAGGATGGTCGAAGCTGATCGTGCCGAGCGTGTTGAACCGGTCGAGATCGAATTTGCACGGTACGTAATTCCCGTGCCAGGCGACGACATCGAGCGGCGAATGGTCGAATTCCGCCATCCATAGATTGCCGGCGAATTTGACGACGATTTCGACCGGCTCGTCGCGGTCCTCGAAGGCGGCGGTGGGTGCGAGAAAGTCGCGGGGATTGGCGAGCCCGTCGGCGCCGATCGGTCCGAGCTCGGGCAGCCGGAACAACCTGCCGTAATTCTCGCAGACATAGCCGCGGCCGCGGCCGTCGGGCAGCTCGACGCGGAACTTGATGCCGCGCGGCACGAGGGCGATCTCCCCTGGTGCGGCTTCAACCGGGCCAAGCTCGGTACGCAGCAAGAGGCGACCCTGCTGCGGCGCGATCAGGAGCTCGCCATCGGCGTTGCAGAAGACGCGCTGCATCGCGCGGGTCGCACGGTAGATGTGGACCGCAATGCCCTGATGCAGCCCGGCATCGCCGTTGCCGCCCATTGTCACCAGCCCCTCGATAAAATCCGTCGGCGCCTCGGGGAAGGGCAACGGATCCCAGCGCAACCGGTTGGGCGGCGGCTCCACCTCGGTGAATGGCGCGCCACGGATGAGGCCATTGGCGATCCGACGAAATGCCGGATGCGCCGCCGAGGGCCGGATGCGATAGAGCCAGCTGCGCCGGTTCTCGCCGCGCGGGGCGGTGAACGCGGTACCCGAGATCTGCTCGGTGTAGAGACCGAGCGGATGCAGCTGCGGCGCGTTCTGGCCCACCGGCAGCGCACCGGGGAGCGCCTCGCTGGCCAGCTCGTTGCCAAAGCCGGAAAGATAGCGGATCACGGCATTCATCCCGGCGACACCGGGATGATCACCCGTTCCTCGACAATAAAGCTCTTGATCCGGCCGATGAACAAGGCGCCGTCATCATGCAGGCGCCTGGCTTCGGGTGTGGCATTGGCGCGCTCCATCGCCGCGTGGTCGTCGTACCATAATTCGGCGATGCCATCGATCTCGATCTCGGTCGCCGGGATGTCCGACCGGCCGCGCTCGCCGATGATGTGCGACTGCACATAGCGGCGCACACCCGGCACTGCGTAGGCGAGCGGCGCGTGGATCTTGTACCAATGCTCGACGAATTCCTCGCGGCTGAGACCGTCCTTGCGGGTCAACAGCCCGACCGTCTTGATCATCTCTGTCTCCTTCGCACCTCGCCCGGCAAACGCCCTCTCTCGCATCGGCGTTGCCGATCATGATATCGTTGGCAAAAGACGGCAAAAAGCGAGGATCAACCCAATGGATCTGAAGCTGGTCAGAGAGGAGGCGATCGAGCGGACGGCCCGCTTTTTCTGGGATAGGAGCGGTGTCGAGCCCGACCAGAACAGCGAGGAATGGGAGGCGGAATATCGGCGCCAGTTCGAGCTGGCAAAACAGCGCCAGGCGCATCTGGGGGCGGCCGATGCGCGTCCTCGTGCTGCGGCACCCCCGGCGATCGACACCGCGCCGCCCCCTGAGCCGGCCGATTGGGCAAAATTGACCGGACCGCCGACGCAGATCCGCTGGGCCGCCGCCTTGCGCGCCGAAAGAATTGCCGAGATCCGCGACGCGGGCATTCGTGGTTGGCTCGCGACCACCTGGTCCCGGGCAAAGAGCTGGATCGATACGCGCGATCTGCCGGGCCCGGTTTTTTTGCAGCGGATCGCGCCGCATTATGCCGAATACCGCAAAGAGGCCGGCGAACAGGCGCGCGCGGAAGCGAGCGAGCGCCACGCCCGTGAAGCCGCCGCGGCCGAAATCCGGCACGAGGTCGAGGCCGCCGGCATCACGGTCGCGGGGCTGATCGAATTGATCGACATCTGCGAACGCCTGCCGGCCGTGCCGCTCGGAGCGAAGCTCGCCGAGCTCACCGGCGAAGGCCGCGGCCTGCGGATTTTCGAGACCGCCGACCCGGCATTGCTGATGGTCCTCGACAAGGATGGATCAGGCCGCAGCGAATACGCGGTCGAGCGCGACCCGGGTCTGGTTGACGATCTCGATTTGCTGATGCGGGCAATGGCGCTGTCGTAGCGGGAGAAAGATCATGGTGCTCGATGCACGCGAGGCGATGGAGCGGCTCAACCAAGAGGCGGCACCACTCCACATCTGGCTGCGCACCCAGGCCAACGCGCCGGCGCAGCGGCCATGGTTGCGCGAAACCGGGATCACGGCGAGCGGTCGGGTTGCAGAAGGCCGGGTCGGAGCGGCGCAGCTCAAGCCGGTCGCTCATCATTGGCGCTGGCTGGAGATTGCCCCCTATCTCGACCGTATCGCCGGGATCGCCCGTCAGGCCGCGGTGTCGCCGATCGAATTCGCCGAGCGCCAGCAGTTTCTGTTGACCAATCCGGGGCTCGGCGGGCGGCTGCAGGTCACCGCGACGATGCGTTGCGCGGTCTCGATCTACAACCCGGGCGACGTCGCCCCGGTGCACATCCACACGCCCAACGCCAGCCGCACGATTCTTTCGGACGAGGGCGGCTATACGACGATCGAAGGCGAGCGCTGCCGGGCGGCGCGCGGCGACTTGATCCTGACCCCGAACGGCACCTGGCACGACCATGGCAATGACGGGACCGAGCCGGTCGTGTGGATCGACGTGCTCGATTTTCCGCTGATGGAGTTTCTCGACTGTGTGTGGCTCGACGAGGAATTCGCGGGTGAGACCGAGGGCAATGCGCGGGCCCAGGCGGTGCGTGAGGCGGACGGGCACTCCGGGCGTCTTTACGGCCGCGGCGGTCTCTTGCCTGGGTTTGTCTCGCATCGCCGCGGCTTTGGACAAGGCACCTCGCCGATGTTCCACTATCGCGGTGCCGACGTGCGCACGGCGCTCGACGGGCTGCGAGGCGAGGCGGGTGATCCCTATGACGGCGTCAGCCTGCGGTTTGCCAATCCGGCGACCGGGGAGGCGGTGTTTCCAACCCTCGACTATCGCGCCATGCTATTGCGCGCCGGCGAGGAGACCCGTTTCAAGCGCGAGACCGCCGCCACGCTCTATCAAGTCATCGAGGGCCGCGGCACGACCGAGATCGCCGGCGGACGGATCGCGTGGGGAAGAAACGATATCTTCGTGGTTCCTGGCTTTACCTGGCGGCGGCATCTGAACGATGGCCGCGCCGATGCCGTCCTCTATGCCGTGTCGGACATGCCGCTCTTGGAAAAAATCGGTCAGTATCGCGCGCAGGGCCGACTGCCCGACGACACCGTCGCCGAGCTTCCCGCGCATTAACCGCGAAATTGCACGAACCGCGAAATTGCACCCCAACGGCGAAGTAGTGGGCAGATCGCCGTCGCGTCGCTGCTGTCGTTCCGATCGCATGACGCTGAGTGGCTGTCGCATGGGATCGCCATCATCGCGCCGTATCCCTCCGAGCTGACCCTGACGCCGGCGGCACGCGGTCGGCTGGGCTCGGCAAAGAGTCGATCATGAACGAGATTGCGGATGCCGGGATCCTGCTGGTGGTCCTGCTCGGCGGCAGCGCCTGCGGTGTCGCCGCCCGGCCGTTTCTGTCCGAGCGGCACCGCAGCGCCGAGACGACCGATTTAATCCGCCTCGTCGTGACCATGCTGGTCACGTTTGCCGCATTGGTGCTCGGGCTCCTGACCACCTCGGTCAAGGCGTCGTTCGACGGCATCGACAACGATCTGCGCAGCTTTGCGATCAACATCATCCAGCTCGACCGGTCGCTGCGCCAATATGGTAGTGCCGCTGATCCGGCGCGCGCGCTGCTGCGCAGCTACACCGCGGCTGCGATTGTCTCCACCTGGCCGAGCGAGCCCAAGCCCGCCGGCGCCTATTACCCCACTCGGATTTCGCCGCCGCCGACCGCCAATTCGATCGAGAGCACCAGCCTCGGCGACATGCTGACCCGGCTCGAAACCGATCTGCGGCAGCTCCAGCCGATGGATCCGATGCATCGGCGGCTGGAACCCGTCATCCTGAACCAGTACGAACAGCTGTCCCGGATGCGGTGGCGGCTGATCGAGGAGGCGCACAGCTCGATCTCGATGCCGTTTTATATCGTGCTGAGCCTGTGGCTGGTGATCGTGTTCGCGAGCTTTGGGCTGAGCGCGCCGCGCAACATTCTCTCGTACATAACAATTTTTTTGGGTGCGTTATCGATTGCTCTGGTGATCTACGTGATCCTCGATCTCGACACGCCGTTTACCGGGGTCATGATGGTCTCGAGCCAGCCAATGCGCGACGCGCTGGCCGAGCTGAGCCGCTAGAGACGAGCCAACTGGGCAAGGATAATATCGCCGCGATCTCTACCGCTGGGGCAGCCGATGGCCAATTTCCTGACCCTCGACGACGTCAATGTGCGTGGCAAGCGAGTGCTGCTGCGCGCCGATCTCAATGTTCCGGTCAAGGACGGCGCCGTCACCGACGCCACCCGGATCGAGCGGCTCGTGCCGACGATCGAGGCATTGATCGACAAAGGCGCGGCAGTCATCGTCATGTCGCATTTTGGCCGGCCCGAGGGCAAACGCGACGCCAAATTCTCGCTGCGTCCGGCGCTCGGGCCGCTGCGGCGGGCGCTGGGCGGGCGCGAAATCGTGTTTGCCGAGGACTGCATCGGCGAGGAGGCCGAGCGGGTGGCCGCGTCGCTCGCTCCGGGCCAGGTGGCGCTCCTCGAAAATCTGCGTTTTCATCCCGGTGAGGAGGCGAACGACCGCGGTTTTGCAAAGGCGCTGGCGGCGCTCGGTGATGTCTATGTCGATGACGCGTTTTCGGCCGCGCACCGTGCGCACGCGTCGATTGCAAGCCTGCCGCAGCTGTTGCCGGCAGCGGCCGGGCGGTTGATGGAGGCCGAGCTCGAGGCGCTGGCGGCGGCGCTCGAGCACCCGGATCGCCCGGTCGTGGCCCTGGTCGGTGGCGCCAAGGTCTCGACCAAGCTCGATCTCTTGCGCTTTGTCGTCGGCAAGGTCGATGTGCTGGCGATCGGCGGGGCGATGGCCAACACGCTGCTCTATGCCCAAGGGGTGGCGGTCGGCCGCTCGCTGTGCGAGCGCGACATGGCCGAGAGTGCGCGGCGGATCCTGTCCCTGGCGCAGGCGGCCCACTGCCGCATCATCCTGCCCGAGGATGCTGTTGTCGCCACCGAGCTGTCGCCGACGGCCTCCGCCCATACCCTCGCGATCGACGCGATCCCCGACGACCTGATGATCCTCGATATCGGTCCGCTGACCGTAGCCCGCTTCGGGACCGCGCTCGATGCGGCGCGTACGCTCTTATGGAATGGGCCGCTCGGCGCGTTCGAAACACCGCCTTTTGATCGCGGCACCGCGGCGGTGGCGCGAAGAGCGGCCGAGTTGACCCGCGCGGGACGGTTGCGCAGCGTCGCCGGCGGCGGCGACACGGTCGCGGCACTCGCCGCTTCGGGTGTGATCGACGAGCTGTCCTATGTCTCGACCGCCGGCGGCGCCTTTCTCGAATGGCTCGAAGGAAGGGAACTGCCCGGGGTTGCCGCGCTGAATGCGGCGGCGAGACGAGATTGACCAATCCCACCAATGGGCCACACTGTGTACCGGGCACAGGAGATGGGCAATGCTGGCCTCGGACGTGATGACTCGCGACATCGTTTCGATCGCGCCTGGCGCGCCGGTCCGCGAGGCTATCCGGCTGATGCTCGGTCGCCATGTCAGTGGGTTGCCGGTCGTGAATGGCACGGGTGCGCTGGTCGGAATTCTGACCGAGGGTGACCTGTTGCGCCGCAGCGAGCTCGCGACCGAGCGGCATCGCTGGTCGTGGCTCGAATTTATCCTCGGACCCGGACGGATGGCCGGTGATTATGTGCGGTCCCACGGGCGCGTGGTTGACGAGTTGATGACCCGGGACGTCGTCGTCGTGGCACCCGATCGCTCGCTTGCCGAGATCGTGGCGCTGATGGAGCGGCGACGCATCAAGCGCGTGCCGGTCGTCGCTGGCGGCGCGCTCCTGGGCATCGTCAGCCGCACCGATCTGCTCGCGGCGCTGGCCCGCGCGCTCGACGCGCAACCTGCACTGCCCGCCGCCGGCGTCGAAGATGGCGACGAGGCGATCCGGCGCCGCGTGCTGGCCGAGCTGGAAAGGGCCAACTGGGCACCGCGTGCCCGGGTCACAATCGGCGTCGCGGACGGCATCGTGCTGCTCGACGGGGTGATTTTCGACGAGCACGAGCGCGGGGCGCTGCGCGTCGCGGCTGAAAACGTCCCGGGGGTCAAGGGGATCGTGGATCGGCTCGTCTGGGTCGAGCCGGTCTCCGGCACCGTCCTCGACGCCCCGCCAGAAGCGGCGACGCCCTCCGGAAGAGAGCCGGGCTGATGCCCGGACCGGCGCTGCGCCGCAGCGAGTTGCCCCGAGGCGCCGATAGGAAGCCCAAGACGATGCGCCGCGCAACCGCAACCGCAACCGCAACCGCCCTTGCCCTTACCGCGATCGTCGCGACCGGTGGGATGGCAACGGCCACACCGCTGCCGACAACTCATCCGCAGGTTGGTACCGCGGCGCTCATGCGCGCCGATGTCCGTTGCGGAGAGGGTGGGCACTGGGTTCCGGCCGGTTACGCGAAGCACGGCAAATGGCGCAACGGCCATTGCTCGCGCGACTGACCGACGGGTGCCGAAGGCGGCGTTGCACGCCGGTCGCTGGGGCCCGAGCTATGCAACACGGCCGGTGGAGATTTTCGCGGCGGGTCAAGATGTCGGATGGTCTTGTCGAGCGCCGGTGCAGAGTCTCCTAGTGTTGAGCCGCGGCCTCGCCCCGGTTTGGCGGATCGGGTAAATCTTAACCAAGACTGATCGGCCAGGTGATAATTGATTACCCACAGGCAACCGCCGGGCTTGACCAAATTCGATAAATGACGAATAAATGACGCACAAGGTTGGCGCCTTGGTCGATCCTTCGAGCAGCGAAATCCGCTGGGCTCCTCATCACGTCGATGGCGAGAGGTTAGTGGCGAACCAACTACTCACGATGGTCCGACCCCGGCTGAGCGCCAACTTCGCCTCTTCGTGCCGGGGCTGCGCGGCGGCAAAGCCATCGCCGATGACGTTCTCGATCGGGCTTCGCGGGTGAAACCCGGCCGCGCCGCGGCAGCGAGGGCGAAGCGTTTTGGGGAGAGGGTGCGATGGCGGGTCGTTCGGCGGAGGCGCGGCGTGGCGCGGGGGGTCACACCTCGATCGCGCCTGACCTCGACGCCGGGGGTTCGCCCGAGCGCGGCCTTGTTGCGCGCTGGCCGTTTGGTGCCGCGCTCCCGGCCGGGTCCATGCCGGCGGCGGCTGGATGGGATGGAGCGCTGCTGATCCCGGGCGCGGTGACGGTCGCGGGCCGGCCGGCGATCGGCATCTCCGCGAGCCTCGGCGCGATCGCGCTTGTCGCTCTGGTCACGATCGGGGTGTTTTTTGGCGTCGCCTTCGGCTTGCTGCGGCAACCGGGCCACCCGGCGCTTCTCCCGTCGGCGACCGGTCGGCATGGCGCTGATGTGATCGCAACGCAGCAGAGCGGGCTGCCCGAACATGTGGGGTCGGGCGCGGCCAGCGGGCGGACCGTCCCGAAGGCGGCCGATCATTCCCCGCCCGCGGTGTCCGTCGCCGCCGGTGCCTCCTCGCGCGGGCGCAACGCGAGTCCGACGCCACCCGCCGCTGCCCCTGACGTCAGCAGCCAGAATCCCAAAGCAGCTGCTATGACGCAGCCTCCCGCGCACGAACTCGCCGCGCTGGTGGCGCGCGGCGACGCATTCCTGCGAACTCGCGACATCGCCTCGGCGCGGCTCTTTTACGAGCGCGCAGCCGCGGATGGCGATGGCCAGGCCGCATTCCGGGTCGGCGCCACGTTCGACCCGATCTTCCTCGCCAGCCTCGGCCTGCGGGCGATGCGTGGCGATCGGGCGAGGGCGGTCTCGTGGTACCGGCGCGCCATCGCCCTCGGTGCCAGCAACGCCGGGCCCTACTTGCGCAGACTCGAAACCAGATGAGATGGCGGCGGCGGTGAACAAGACCATCCTTGCAGTCCTGTCGGTCGCGGCGCTGGCCGGCTTCGGGCCGTCGGCCGGTGCCGTGCGCTATTATGCGGCCGACCCGGCGGCGGTTGCGGTTAACCGCGGCGTCGTCGAGCTGGAGACCGGGCGTGCCACCGGGATCTCGGTGCGCATCGCCGAGGATTTGGCCAATGTCATCGACGATGGCGCCACCAGGCGGGTGCTGCCGGTCGTCGGCGAAGGAGCGCTGCAGAACATTGCCGATCTCGATCTGCTGCACGGCATCGATATGGCGATTCTGCAGGACGACGTGCTCGATTACGCGCGGCAGCAGAACCTCTATCCCGGGCTCGAAAACCGCATCACCTACATCGCCAAGCTCTATAACGAGGAGTTTCACCTGTTGGCGCGGCGCGACATCAGCACCATCGCCGATCTCGCCAATCAAAAGGTCAATGTCGATCTGCGCGGCGCCGGCACCGCGATCACCGCACAGCGCCTATTTGGCCTGCTGCACATTCCGATTGTCGCCACCAACGACGATCAGGAAGTGGCGCTCGCCAAGCTGCGCCGCGGCGAAATCGCGGCACTGGCGTTTGTCGCCGGCAAGCCAGCGCCGCTGTTCCGCGGTCTCGACGGTCGTGACGGGCTGCATTTTTTGGCGATCCCGGTCGATACCGCGGTCACCAGCGTCTATGTGCCGACGAGCCTCTCCGCCGCCGATTATCCGGGCCTGGTGCCGGCCGACCACCCGGTCGACACGGTCGCGGTCGGGGCCGTGCTGGCGGTGGCCAATTTGCCGCCCGATTCCGAGCGGTACAAGAACGTGGTAAATTTCGTCGATGCTTTCTTTACCGGCTTCCAGTCGCTGCTGGCGCCGGGACACGATCCGAAATGGCGCGAGGTCAACATCGCCGCCGAGCTTCCCGGCTGGCACCGTTTCCCACCAGCGGCGGATTGGCTCGCCCGCAATGCCCAGGCCACTGCCGCGCCGAGCGAGCAGGATCTGAAGTCGATCTTTACCCGGTTTATCGACGAGCGGCAGCAGGCGAGCGGCGGCGCGCCGCTGACCAAGCAGCAGAAGGACCAGCTGTTCGGTCAGTTTGAAGAGTGGCAGAGGGGGCAGGCGCGCTAGCGCCGCGGTCCCGGCCCAGCACTCGGCTCGCTGCGAGGATCGGCGGTTGCGCACGCTTCGGCGCGGCAGGATGGCGGTGTGCTGCGCCGGCGGGCGGACCAGCCGATGGCTGGCGCTCGCCGCGGCGACAGCATTGGTCCTTCTCCGGCTCTGCGGCACCGCCGCGGCGCAACCGGCGATGACACCAAAGCATGGCGGCATCCTCGATTTCGCAGTCTCGGTCGAGCTCAAGGATTACGACTGCTATTCGAACACCTCCTTTGCCTTCCTCCACCCGGTGGCGCCGCAATATTCGACGTTGCTGAAGTTCGATGCGGCCAATTATCCGAAGATCGTTGGCGACCTGGCGCAGTCGTGGAGCGTGTCGCCCGACCATATGACCTACATCTTCAAATTACGGCCTAACGTGTTGTTTCACGACGGCTCGCCCTTGACCTCAGCCGACATCAAGGCGAGCTACGAACGACTGATCCACCCGCCGCCCGGCGTCGTCTCGGCGCGGCGCGTCGACTACGCGGCAATCGCCGGTATCGACACCCCGGACGCGCTGACCGTGGTGTTTCACCTGCACTGGCCGGATGCGGCGATGCTGGCCAATTTCGCCTCGCCGTGGAACTGCATCTACAGCGCGGCGCGGCTCGCCCAGGATCCGCATTTTCCCGACACGCATGTGCTCGGCACCGGAGCATTCGTCTTTGTCGAGCACAAAGCCGGGCAATATTGGCGCGGTCGGCGCTTCAACCGCTATTTCCAGCCGGGCAAGCCCTATCTCGACGGGTTCCAGGCCGATTTCATCAAGGGCGGGCCGAAGGCGATCATCGCCGCCTACGAGAGCGGCAAGATCGCTGCCGAGTTCCGCGGCGTCAGCCCGCCCGAGCGCGACGCGCTGATCGCAGCGATGGGCGACAAGATCACGGTCAGCGAAAGCCCGTGGCTGGCCAATCTTTCGGTGGTCTTCAACACGCGGCGGCCGCCTTTCGACGACGCCCGGGTACGCCGCGCCCTGTCGCTGGCGATTGACCGCTGGGGGGCGGCGGCAAGGCTGCAAAAGACGACGTTTCTCAAATATGTCGGCGGCCTGATGCGGCCCGGTTCGAGCTGGGCGACACCCGAGGCCGAGCTGGTGACGCTGCCGGGCTTCAGCCGCGACATCGCCGCCTCACGGGCCGAAGCGCGCCGTCTGCTCGCCGCGGCAGGGGTGCACGATCTGAAGCTGACCCTCCTGGTCCGCGACATTCCGATGCCGCATTACGCCGGTGCCGATCTCCTGGCCGATAGCTGGCGGCAGGTCGGGGTGGTCACGACCGAGAAAAAGCTCGGGATCTTCGACTGGCAGAAACAGGTCTCGGCCGGTGATTTTGATGTGGCGCTCGATTTCTCCGGTGATTTCTACGACGACCCGACGATCCAGCTGACCAAGTACGTGTCGCACGATCTCTCGCCGGTCGACAATTCCGGAGCCACCGACCGGTTTCTCGATGCGCTCTTTATCGGGCAGGCAGTGAGCGCTGATCCGCAGCAGCGCATCAGGATCGTGCGCGCCTTTGAGCGCCATGCTTTGACCGAGGCCTACACCGTGCCGCTTTTATGGTGGAACCGGATCGTCGTGACTTCGGCTCAAGTCAAAGGCTGGAGCATTACCCCCAGCCATTTCATCGGCCAGGATCTCACCGATGTCTGGCTCGACCGATGACAGAGAGGACCGGCCTCGCAAAACCGAGCCTGAGATCGACAAGGGGGTAGGATGGCGGACCGCATAATCCTGACGAGTAGAGTGGGCGCGCCGCCACCGGCCCGGCACCGCGCGCCATGGAGCAAGCTCTATGTCCAGGTGCTGATTGCGATCGTGATCGGCATCCTGCTCGGGCATTTCTTTCCGCGTCTCGGGGTCGCGATGAAACCGTTTAGTGACGGTTTCATCTGGCTCATTCGTGCGGTCGTGCCGCTGATCATCTTTGCCACGGTCGCGGCCGGCATCGCCAAAATGGGCGACATGCGCCGGGTCGGCATTGTCGGGGTGCGGGCGATCATCTACTTCGAGGTGGTCTCGACCCTGGCGCTGTTTATCGGGCTCGGGGTCGGCAATCTGCTGCAGCCGGGAGCCGGGCTGCACATCGATCCTGCCTCGCTCAACGCTCACGCTGTCGCTGGCTATGTCGCCGGCGCCAAGTCGCTGACCGTCGTCGAGCTGTTGATGCGGATGATCCCGCACAACATGGTCGGCGCGCTGGCCGGCGGCGAATTGTTGCCGGTGCTGGTGCTGGGTGTCCTGTTCGGCTTTGCGCTGTGCCATTTGGGGCCACGCGCCGAGCGGCTGACCGTGCTGATCGACGATTTCACCCATGTGCTGTTCGGCATGGTGCGGATCATCATGTATGTGGCGCCGCTGGCCGCGTTCGGGGCGATGGCGTTCACCGTCGGCAAATTCGGCTTTCACGCGCTGACCAGCCTCGGCCAGCTATTGCTCAGCGTCTACGTCACCTCGATCCTGTTCGCGGTGATCGGCTTTGGGCTGATCGCGCGTCTGTTCGGTCTGCGCGTGTTGAAGATCATGCGCTATTTCAAGGACGAGCTGCTGATCGCGTTCAGCGCCACCTCGGGCGAGGCGATGATCCCGCGGGCGATGGCCAAGCTCGAGCGGATGGGCTGCTCGCAGGAGGTGGTCGGGCTGGTCCTGCCGACCGGGTTTTCGTTCAACACCGACGGCACCGCGATCTACATGACGATGGCGGTGCTGTTCATCGCCCAGGCGACCGACATCCATCTGAGCTTTGGTCAGCAGCTGACCATGTTGTTTGTCATGCTGTTCACAACCAAGGGTGCGGCTGGGGTGGCCGGGGCCGGGTTTGTGGCGCTGGCGGCGACGATGCCGGCCCTGGGGATCCTGCCGGTCGGCGGGCTCGCCTTGCTGCTCGGGGTCGAGCGCTTCATGTCCGAGATCCGCGCGGTTACCAATCTGTTCAGCAACATCTTCGCCACCGTCGTGATCGCCCGGTGGATGGGTGAGCTCGACGACGACCGGCTGCAGTCCGTGCTCGACGGCGATGACGATGCCGATCCCGAAGACGAGATCGCCGATGCGCCGGCGCTGGCGCGCGCTGCCGATTGATGACGCGCGGCCTCAGACGTTGACCGGGGCCGGCGCCGGGCGGCCACGGATCAGATCGGCCGCCTTTTCGGCGGTCATGATCACCACCGCATTGCCAATTACCGGCGGCCCAATTGATAGCGCTCCCGGCCGCGTCGGTAAAACGGCTCGCACCCGGACGACCGGCACTAATCGCGAGCGTGCGGCGTTACCACATCTACCGTCGGCCACCGACGGCCGGAACGAAACCGAACTGGTGCAGCATGTCTGTCGAAACAACCGAGGAGCTTTTGCTCGAGCCGCGAGCCGGGGCGTCGGCCGCAGTCGCGCGGTTTGAGATCCGCTACAGCCGCTTTCTCGATCCCACCGGCAAGGCGGTAGGGCCATTGCCGGATTTCGCCCGTGATGCTGCCGAACTCAGGGCGCTCTATCGCGGGATGGTGCTGGCGCGCAGCTTTGATGCAAAGGCGGTGGCTTTGCAGCGGACCGGCCGGCTCGGCACCTTTCCCTCGGCATTGGGGCAGGAGGCGGTGGCGGTCGGGCTGGCCGCGGCGATGCACGAGGACGACGTGCTGCTGCCGAGCTTTCGCGAGCACGGCGCGCAGTTGTGGCGCGGGGTGAGCCCGCTCGAGCTGTTCCTGTTCTGGGGCGGCGACGAGCGCGGCAGCGATTTCGCCGTGGCACGCGAGGACTTTCCGGTCTGCGTTCCGGTTGGCACCCACGCGCCGCACGCGGTCGGCGTGGCGCTCGCCTTCAAGCTGCGGCGCGAGGCGCGGGCCGCGGTGTGCGTCTTTGGCGATGGCGCCACCTCCAAGGGCGATGTCGCCGAGGCGCTCAACATCGCCGGCGCCTGGCAGTTGCCGGCGGTGTTTGTGATCAACAACAACCGCTGGGCGATCTCGGTGCCGGTTGCCGGTCAGACCGCGGCCGAAACCCTGGCGCAAAAGGGCATCGCCGCCGGCATCGACAGCGAGCAGGTTGACGGCAACGACATCGTCGCGGTTCGCGAGGCGGTCGGCCGGGCCGTCACCAAGGCGCGCGGCGGTGGCGGGCCGCATCTGATCGAGGCGCTGACCTATCGTCTTGGCGACCACACCACCGCCGATGATGCCAGCCGCTATCGCGACGATGCCGAGGTCAGCCGGCGCTGGGCCGAAGAGCCGATCGCGCGGTTGCGCCACCATCTCGTCGCCGCCGGTCTGTGGCACAAGCAGGACGAGGAACGGCTGCTGGCCGAGGTCTCGGCGACGATCGAGGCCGCCGCGGCCGCCTATCTCGCCACCCCGCCGCAATCGCCGGAAGCGATCTTCGACTTCACCTATGCGAGCCTGCCGGTGGACCTGGCCGAACAACGCCGTGACGCGCTCGCCGCGGCTGCCGAGTGAGCCGGCGATGGCCGAGATCACGCTGGTTCAAGCGATCAATCTGGCGCTCGCGCGGGCGATGACCGAGAACGCGGCGGTCATCGTGCTCGGTGAGGACGTCGGCATCGAAGGCGGCGTGTTTCGTGCGACCGACGGGCTGCAACGCCACTTCGGCACCGATCGGGTGCTCGACACGCCGCTCGCCGAAACGACGATCGCCGGCCTGTCGGTCGGCCTCGCGGCACAAGGCTTTTGTCCGGTGGCGGAGATCCAGTTCACCGGCTTTATCTATCCGACGATCGATCAGATCGTAAACCACGCTGCGCGGCTGCGCACCCGGACGCGGGGGCGGCTCACCTGCCCGCTCGTGCTGCGCGCGCCCTATGGCGGCGGCATCCGCGCGATCGAGCACCATTCCGAGAGCCCGGAGGCGATCTTTGCCCATATCCCGGGTCTGCGCATGGTGATCCCGTCATCGCCATCGCGCGCCTATGGGCTCCTGCTGGCGGCGATCCGCGACCCCGACCCCGTGGTGTTTTTCGAGCCGACCCGGCTTTATCGCGCGGCGCGCGAGGAGGTCGCGGATGACGGCGCGGCGTTCCCGCTCGACCGCGCCTTTGTACTGCGTGAGGGGAGCGACATCACTCTCGTCACCTGGGGGGCGATGATCACGGAAACCGCGGCGGCGGCCGAGCGTCTGGCGGAAGAAGGGGTCAGCGCCGAAATCCTCGATCTGGCGACGCTGAAGCCGCTCGACGTCGCTGCCGTGCTGGCTTCGGTCGGCAAGACCGGGCGTTG
Source organism: Allostellaceae bacterium (assembly GCA_050729795.1). Lineage (GTDB taxonomy): Bacteria > Pseudomonadota > Alphaproteobacteria > ATCC43930 > CGMCC-115725 > AP-15. The sequence continues at coordinate 17,648 of JBOHME010000077.1, forward strand.
CGTGATCATCCACGAGGCGGCGCTCAGCGGCGGCGTCGGCGCCGAGATCGCGGCCCGGCTGGCCGAAGGCGGGCTTACCTCGCTGCTGGCACCGGTCGAGCGCGTGACCGGATGGGATACTGTCATGCCATTGCCGCGCCTCGAGCGGCACTATCTGCCGAGCACCGCGCGCGTCCTCGCCGCTGCCCACCGCGCGCTTGCCTATCAGTGAGACCGCTCAGTGAGACCGCGATGACGACCTTCAGTCTGCCCGATCTCGGCGAAGGATTGCAGGAGGCCGAGCTGGTCGCTTGGCATGTCGGTGTTGGCGATCATGTCGTGGCCGACCAGCCTCTCTTATCGGTCGAAACCGAAAAGGCGGTGGTCGAGGTGCCTTCGCCGCAATCGGGACGCATCAACCGGCTGTTTGCCGCAGCCGGAGATCGGGTCAGGGTTGGTGCACCGCTCGTAGAATTCGATGACGGCGCACGCAGCGATACCGGCACCGTGGTCGGCGAGCTCGCCAGCGCTCCTGCGGCGCCGGCAGCCACAGCGCGGCCGGCGGCCGGGAGTGTGCGGGCGGCGCCGGCGGTGCGGGCCCTGGCGCAGCGGCTCGGCATCGATCTCGGGATCGTCGCCGCGAGTGGCCCGGGTGGTGCGGTCACGAGCGCCGATGTCGAGCGCGCGGCGCGCGCCTTGACGATGGCGGGCCCGGCCGAGCCGCTCTCGGGAGTGCGCCGGGCGATGGCGGTCAACATGGCGCGGGCGCATGCCGAAATCGTGCCGGCGACGGTCTCGGACGAGGCCGATGTCGAAGCCTGGCCGGCAAAAACCGATGTGACGGTTCGGCTGGTTCGGGCGATTGTCGCCGGCTGCACCGCAGCCCCGTCGCTCAATGCCTGGTATGACGGGCGCGGTCTCGAACGGCGGCTTCTGGCGCAGATCGATCTCGGGCTCGCGGTCGATACCGAGGATGGTCTGTTCGTGCCGGTGCTGCGCAATGTCGCCGGCCGCGACGCGGCCGATTTGCGGCGCGGCATCGAGGCAATGAAGCATGATCTGCGGGCGCGCTCGGTGCCGCTCGCCGAGTTGCGCGGCCAGACCATCACGTTATCGAATTTTGGCATGTTCGCCGGCCATTTCGCCGCGCTCGTCGTGGTCCCGCCACAGGTCGCGATCCTCGGCGCTGGGCGCATCACGCGGCGGGTGGTGATCGCCGATGGCCAGACCGCCGCGCATCGCATGCTGCCGCTGTCGCTGACCTTTGATCACCGGGCGGTGACCGGCGGCGAGGCGGCCCGCTTTCTCCAGGCCGCGCTCGAAGAGCTCGAACGGGCCGAGTGAAGCTGGCGGCGGCGCGCCGCGCTATTCGGCCGGCGCCGATTGCAGCTGAATGTAGTTCTCGATCCCGATCTTGCCGATCAGATCGAGCTGGGTCTCGATAAAATCGACGTGATCCTCCTCCGCTTCGAGGATCTCGCTGAACAGGTCGCGTGTCACAAAATCACGCACGCTTTCGCAATGAACGATGCCCTCGCGCAGCGGTGGCAGCGCATTCTGCTCGAGCTGCAGATCGCATTCGAGAATTTCCTGAACGCTTTCGCCAATTAAAAGCTTGTCGAGGTCCTGCAGGTTCGGCAGACCGTCGAGAAACAAGATACGCTCGATCAGTCTGTCGGCGTGCTTCATCTCATCGATCGATTCGGAATATTCATAAGCGCCGAGCCGGGTCACACCCCAATGGCGCAGCATCCGCGAATGCAGGAAATATTGATTGATCGCAGTCAATTCGTTCTTCAGAACCGCGTTCAGGTGCTGCAACACCGTCGCGTCGCCGCGCATCGTCACCTCCTGCCCGATAGATGCGATGCCAGTGTGGTGGCGCTAGCGCAATTCGGCAAGGCCCAGCCGAACCAGCCCCGGCCGAACCCACCCCGGCCGAACCCACCCCGGCCGAACCCACCCCGGCTGAGCTCAGCCCCGGCTGAACTCGACCGAGCGAGAGGGCAGATGCGGCGGTTCGGTGATCTGGCGCAGCAGCTGACGGACAAGCGGAACGCATTTGCCGCATTTCGGCTTGCGCCCGAGAGAGCGATAGATGCCGGAGACGGTGCAGGCGTCGCATTCGGCCGAGGCCCGGACATCGCGATCAGTGATCGCATTGCAGACACACACATACATGCGGGCCTCGGAACAACAATGCAGCAGGAGGCATGTACCGGGGTTGCGATCAATTCGCAATATCACAGGATGCATGGCTGGCTTGCATAGCCTTGCGCCAGAGTGATGCATGGCTGGTTTGCGTCGGGTTGGGCCGGGGCGATAATTCCGCCGGGATCGCGCCGCTCGCCGAAGAGCGGCGCATGTTTGCCCGGCGCGCTACTGCACCTGCTGCTTCAATGTGGCCCAGCGGTCGAGGGTCGGCAGGATCTGGTCCTTGCCTTCGGCCGGCAGCGAGATATTGACCCCGATCGCGCCCAGATCGCGCAGGCGCTTGATTTTGTCGGCATCCTCCGGCGCACCGCCGATCGTTACTGGTAGCGATTTCGGGTCGCGGCCGGCATCGATCGCCATCTGACGGAAGCGCGGCATGTAGTCCTCGGGGTCGCCGCTCGACGCGTTTGGATACCAGCCGTCGCCATAGCGCACCGCGCGGCGCGCCGCCCACGGGAAGGCCCCACCGAGGATGATCGGCGGCCACGGCTTCTGAACTGGTTTGGGCCAGGTCATCATCGGCGTGACATGGACAATCTCGCCATTGTACTCAGCGGTCGGCTTGGTCCAGATTTCCTTCATCGCCTCCATCTGCTCGCGCATTTTTTGCATGCGCGTCGCGAATTTGGTGCCGTGGCTCTCGATCTCCTCCGTGTTCCAGCCACCGCCGATCCCAAACAGAAACCGTCCGCCCGACACCTGGTCGATCGAAGCGACGAGCTTTGCGGTCTGGATCGTGTCGCGCTGAATGACGAGACAGATGCCGGTCGCGAGCTTGAGGCGCTTGGTTGCCGCCGCCGCCGCGGTCAGCGTGACAAACGGGTCCATCACATCGTAATAGCGC
>JBOHME010000078.1:0-20655 GCA_050729795.1 Allostellaceae bacterium
GGCGCAACTTCATCCCCGCCGACGCTTACCCCTACCAGACCCCGGTGGCCCTGCAATACGACAGCGGCGATTATGCCGCGACGCTGGAATTGGCGTTGAAGGCCGCCGATTACGCCGGTTTCGAGGCGCGGCGGCGCGACGCGATGGCGCGCGGCAAATTGCGCGGCATCGGCATCGCCGCCTATATCGAGGCCTGTGGCATCGCCCCATCGGCGGTGGTCGGCGCGCTCGGCGCCCGCGCCGGGCTCTACGAAAGCGCCGCGGTGCGGGTGCATCCGACCGGCAGCGTCACGGTGCTGACCGGCTCGCACGCCCACGGCCAGGGTCACGAGACCACATTCTCGCAGCTGGTCGCCGACCGGCTCGGCATTCCAATCGAGAGCGTCGAGATCGTCCATGGCGACACCGCCAAGATCCCCTATGGCATGGGGACTTATGGTTCGCGCTCGCTGGCGGTCGGCGGCTCGGCGATCGTCAAGGCGATGGACAAGATAGTCGCCAAGGGCCGCAAGATCGCCGCCCACCTGCTCGAGGCGGCGGAGGCCGATGTCGAATTCAAGGACGGGAATTTCACGGTCGCGGGCACCGACCGGTCGAAGAGCTTTGGCGAGGTGGCGCTGACCGCCTATGTGCCGCACAACTACCCTGAAGATCTGGAGCCGGGGCTCGACGAAACCGCGTTCTACGACCCGAAGAACTTCACCTACCCGTCGGGCGCCCACATCGCCGAAATCGAGATCGACCCCGAGACCGGCCAGGTGACGATCGCCGGCTTTACCGCGAGCGACGATTTCGGTCGGATCATCAATCCGATGATCGTCGCCGGACAGGTTCATGGCGGGCTCGCGCAAGGGATCGGCCAGGCGCTGCTCGAGGGCTGCGTCTACGACAAGGGGACCGGGCAACTGCTGACCGGCTCCTACAATGATTATGCGATGCCGCGTGCCGACGACCTGCCGAGCTTTGTGCTGTCGACCAACGTCACGCTGTGCACCCACAACCCGCTCGGCGTCAAAGGCTGCGGCGAAGCGGGGGCGATCGGCGCGCCGGCGGCGATCACCAACGCCATCGTCGATGCGCTGAAGCCGCTCGGGGTCCGGCATGTCGAGATGCCGGCCACGCCCGAAAAGCTGTGGCGGGTGATCCAACAGCACCGCCAGCCACTCGCCGCGGATTAGGGAGAGCCCGATGTACGAATTCACCTACCACAAGCCCGCAAGCCTCGACGAGATCACGAATTTGCTTGGCGCGAACGAGGAGGCCAAGCTCGTCGCCGGCGGCATGACGCTGATCCCGACCTTGAAGCAGCGGCTCGCCCGACCCTCCGATCTCGTCGATCTCGCCGCGATTACCGCGTTGCGCGGCATTACCGATGCCGCGGACGCGGTCGTGATCGGCGCAATGACCCGCCATGCCGAGGTCAACCGCTCGGCGGTCGTCAAGCAGGGGATTCCGGCGTTGGCGGCGATGGCCGGGATGATCGGCGATCCGGCGGTGCGCAACCGCGGCACCATCGGCGGCTCGATTTCGAACAACGATCCGGCAGCGGACTACCCGGCGGCGCTGGTGGCCCTCGGTGCCACCGTGCTTACGACCAAGCGCGAGATCGCGGCCGAACAGTTTTTCGCCGGCATGTTCGAGACCGCACTCGAAACGGACGAGATCGTTACCGCAGTGCGCTTTCCGAAGATTGCGAACGCGAACTACCAGAAATTCCGCAATCCGGCCTCGCGCTATGCGATCGTCGGGGTGTTTGTCGCCCGCCCGCCGGCCGGTGTGCGCGTCGCCGTGACGGGCGCCGGTCCCGTCGTGTTCCGGGTCCCGGAGATGGAGGCCGCACTCGGCCGATCGTTTACGCCCGACGCGATCAAGGACATCGCGATCCCGCAGGACGGCCTCAATTCCGACATCCATGCCAGCGCCGAATACCGCGCCCATCTGGTCAATGTGATGGCCCGCCGCGCCGTCGCCGCCTGCGCGTAAAAGCGGCGGAATGCCCCCGACCCGGGAGGCGTGTGATACGCCTTCGGGCCGGCAAGGGCGGATTTTGCTACTCGGCGGCGGCGCGCACCGGCGAGTGCAGAGCGGTCATGTAATCGACGCTGACCGGCTGGTTGGTCTCGAACGGGCTTTTCAGATCGAATTCCTTGGCCATCTCGCGCACTGCCGGGAACACTTCCTGGCCCAATAGCCGGATGCAGGTCTTGGCATCCTCATTGGTCACCGTGCCGTCATTGCCCCAGACGCCGAGGATGCCGGGCCGCGTCTCCTGCAAAAGGATGCGCAGCTTGGCAATGACCTGCTTTGGTGTGCCGGCGATGATCATCAATTCTTCGAGCTGCTTTTCCAGCGGCGGACGGTAGCGCGGGTTTTTCGACCTGCCGGTGGCGAACTCGACAAAGGGGCGGCGATTGTCGGGGCTCGAATAACCCGAAGGCGTGCTCCACACCGGGTGCGCCAAGCCGGTGAACTCGCCCTGCATCCACATGAACTGGCGGGCGTTCTCGATCGCCTTTTCCTCGGTCTCGGCGACGTGGATCTGCTTTAGGAGGCCGTGGTAATCGGGACCGGGAGTGAAGCCGGCCTCGGTCGCTGCGGCATCGTAGAGCTGCCAGATCTGCCTGGTGCGATCGACCGGCGTGTTGAGCGCGATATAGGGATAGCCGCGCGCCGCCGCCCACAGGATCGTCTCTTTGCTGATGACGCCGGGGATCCACACCCGCGGGTGTGGCTTTTGCAACGGCACGGCCCAAGGATTGACAACCCGGTGCTGGTAGTGGGTGCCTTCCCAGCGGAACGGGCCTTCGCGGGTCCAGGCGGCGACGACCAGATCGTGCGCCTCCTGAAAGCGCTCGCGGTTGTAGGCCGGACTGACCCCGGTTGCGAGCTGCTCCTGACCGCCGCCGCGGACAAAGCCCGACACCAGCCGGCCGCGCGAAATCATGTCGATCATCGCCAATTCCTCGGCGAGCCGCACCGGGTTCTCGGCCAATGGCAACGGGTTGCCGAGCAGGATGATCTTGGCCTTCTTGGTCGCGGCAGCGAGGATCGCCGCAAAGATGTTGCACTTCGCCTGCATGCAGAACGGCGCGTTGTGGTGCTCGTTCAGCATAAAGCCTTCGATGCCCATCTCCTCGGCGTAAATGTAATGTTCGAGATATTCATTATAGAGCCGGCTGCCGGCGACCGGGTCGAAATACTTGTTGGAGAACATCAGCGCCGTGGCCCCGAACTTCAGGCCCTCCTCGGCGAAATACGCCGACATCGGCTGCTCGGTGAAGTACATGAGCTGCATGAGTTTCTCCGTCTCCGACACGGCCGCGTTCCGGCTGCGGCGCCAGGCGGAGTCTGGCACAAATCCCGCCGTCGTGCGCCGGTTTTTTGTCTGCCCGCGCCCTTGCCGGCAGGGCTCGCCGAGGAGCGTGCCGTGCCGCCCTAGGCGTCGAGCAGACGGACCGCGCCGGCAAGATGCGGCAGATTCGCCACCGAAGCGAAGCGGCGATCGGCGGTCACCACATGGGTCCGGCGCTGCAGCGCCAGCGCAAGATAGAGGCAATCGTAGATCGGGTGGCCGATCTCCATGGCGAGCCTCAGCGCCTGGTCGATGTAAGGCTCGATCGGGAGTGCAGCGACCGGGGCTCGGCACAATTCGGAGAACCACTCCGATGCTTCCTCGGGAGTGATCTCGCCACGCCCGGCACGTCGCCACAATGCGTTTGCCGCTTCCGCGAGCCATAAAACGGGTGCGATCAGCTCCTCTTGGCGGAGCGCCACCGCCGCTTCGCTGCCCGGTTCGGCAAACACCCATTTCAGCGCGACCGACGCGTCAACGACGACGATCATCGCTCGTCGCGGTCCTGGCGAATAAGTTCTTCCGATCCTACGGAGATGCGCCCGCGCGTCGCCTCCCGCAATGCTGCCGCGCGCTCCCAGAATGCGGCGCGCCCGGCTCGCAACGCGCTCTCCAGGATGATCCGATGCTCGGCTTCGGCGCTGCGGCCGTGCTCGGCGGCTCTGCGCTTCAGCGCGTCAACCACCTCCTGAGGAACGTCCCTAACGAGAAGCTGAGGCATTTGAATTCTCCCGGGTGATGCTATCGTATGATATCAGTGAAGGTCCGGGTGTGTCGAGCAACGCGGCCGGGGTGGCGTGAGCGGGGTCGGTGCATTAGATACGAAGCTCGAACCCGCGCCCGGTGTTTTCGGGCGTATGTCGTCTACCCGCCCTCTCCCGACGGGAGAGGGGTTTTGTTGATCAGGGTTATTGCCGATGGATGCTGCCGCACCCGCCAAGCTCCCCGCCGCGGTCGATGACACCTTGGCCCTGCTTGGCAGCGCCGACTATATTGCCGATCGCAGCCTCGCGACGGCGGTGCATCTGGCGCTGCATCTGCGCCGGCCGCTGTTTCTCGAAGGCGAGGCCGGGGTCGGCAAAACCGAGATCGCCAAGGTGCTGGCGACGGCGCTGCGGCGGCGCCTGATCCGCCTGCAATGCTACGAGGGGCTCGATGTCGCCTCGGCGGTCTACGAGTGGGATTACGCCCGGCAGATGATCGAAATCCGCCTCGCGGAGGCGGCGGACGAAGATCGCGGCGAGATCGAGAGCACGATCTTTTCCGACCGGTTTCTGATCAAGCGGCCGCTGCTGCAGGCGCTCGAACCGGATATTGCCGGCGCGCCGGTCCTGCTGATCGACGAGCTCGACCGCACCGATGAGCCGTTCGAAGCCTATCTATTGGAGCTCTTATCGGATTTCCAGGTGACAATCCCGGAAATCGGCACGGTGCACGCGAGCGAGCCGCCGATCGTCATCATCACCTCGAACCGCACCCGCGAAATCCACGACGCGCTGAAGCGGCGCTGCTTCTATTATTGGGTCGATTACCCGACCGCCGCGCGCGAGCTCGAAATCCTCGAGCGCAAGGCGCCCGACGCCAGCGCGGAGCTGTCGCGGCAGGTGGTCGGTTTTGTGCAGAAATTGCGGACGATGGATCTGTTCAAGCTGCCTGGGATCGCCGAGACGATCGACTGGACCGAAGCTCTGATGCAGCTAGACGTGCTGGAGCTCACCCCGCATGCGATCAACGACACCTTGGGCGTGCTGCTCAAATACCAGGACGACATCGCCCGCATCCAAGGGAGCGAGGCCGCCCGGCTGCTCGATCAGATCAGGGCCGAGGCCGCCGATATTGCGCGGGAAGGCCTCTCACCCGAGCCTTCTGCTCGCATGCGGGCAGCGGGCGGGCCCCGCGCAGCGGGAGGGTGAGGGGTCTTCGGATGGCCGAAAGCGGCGGGCGGCTCGTCGCCAATCTGATGCATTTTGCGCGCACCCTGCGGGCGGCCGGATTGCCGGTCGGGCCGGGCAAGGTCATCGACGCCGTGCAGGCGGTGCGGACGGTCGGCATCACCGACCGGCGTGACTTCTACTGGACACTGCACGCGGTGTTTGTCAACCGGCCGGACCAGCGGCTGATTTTCGACCAGGCGTTTCACATCTTCTGGCGCAACCCCGATCTGTTGAAAAAGATGATGGCGCTGGTATTGCCGGAAATGCGGGTTCCGGAGGCGGAAGACCGCGGCACCGAGATGGCGCGGCGCCTGGCCGAGGCGCTGCATCCGAACCAGGAGCCGCCGGGCGAGCCCGAGGAGGTCGAGAGCGAAATCGACGCGGTCATGACCTTTTCCGACCGCGAGCAATTGCGCCAGATGGATTTCGAGAAGATGTCGCTGGACGAGCTGGCGCGCGCCAAGGCGGCGATCGCCCGGCTGCGGCTGCCGGTGCGGGATGTGCCGACGCGACGCTTTGCCGCCGACCGTCATGGTGCGCGTGCCGATCTGCGGGCGACGATGCGCGCCGCGCTGCGCTGCGGCGGGTTTATCGAGCTGAAGCGCAAAAGCCCGCGCCGCCGCCCGCCGCCGCTCGTGGTGCTGTGCGACATCTCCGGCTCGATGAGCCGCTACAGCCGCATCTTTCTGCATTTCATGCACACGGTCACCAACGACCGCGACCGCGTCTTCGATTTCGTCTTTGGCACCAGGCTGACCAACATCACCCGCTATCTGCGCCACCGCGATGTCGATCTGGCGCTGGAGCGGGTCGGCGAGGCGGTCGCCGACTGGTCGGGCGGGACCCGGATCGGCCATGCGATCGCCGAGTTCAACCGGCTGTGGTCGCGCCGCCTCTTGGGCCAGGGGGCGATCGTGCTGTTGATCACCGACGGCCTCGACCGCGATGCCGGCGCCGGGCTCGGCCTGGAAATGGATCGGCTGCACCGCTCCTGCCGGCGGCTCATTTGGCTGAACCCGCTGTTGCGCTATGAGGGGTTCGAGCCAAGATCACTGGGGATGCGGGCGATGATGCCCTTTGTCGACGAGTTCCGGCCGGTGCACAATCTCGAAAGCCTCGAAGAACTGATCGGGGCGCTGAGCAGCGCACCGGCGCGGCGCGGCGCCACGAGCCCTACCTTGCGCGATTACCGGGAGAGAGCGGCATGAGCGATACGGCGGAAATTCTCGAACAGGCGGCGCGCTGGCGCGAGGCGGGCTCGGCTGTGGCATTGGCGACCGTGGTGACGACCTGGGGCTCCTCGCCGCGCCCGGTCGGCGCCAAGCTCGCCGTGGACGATACGGGAGCGATGGTCGGCTCGGTATCGGGTGGCTGCGTCGAGGGTGCGGTGGTCGAGGAGGCGCTCGCCGCGATCCGCGACGGCAAGTCGCGGCTTCTCGATTTCGGGGTCAGCGACGACCAGGCCTGGGAAGTCGGTCTCGCCTGCGGCGGCAAAATCCAGATTTTTGTCGAGCGCGTGGAATGAAGGGCCGACTCCTCGACCGGGTGGTCGCCGCGGCGCGTGATCACCGCTCGGTGGCGCTCGCGACCGAGCTCGCCAGCGGCCGGCAGTTGCTGCTCGATGGTGACGCGGCCGACGGCGATCTCCGGCTCGATGATGCGTCGCTCGACAGACTGCGCGAAGTGTGGCGGGCCGGCCGCAACCGGACCATCGAAACCGCGTCCGGGCCGGTTTTTGTCGAGGTGCTGACGCCACCGCACCGCTGCTTTGTGATCGGCGCGGTGCATATCGCCCAGCCCCTGGCGCAAATTTTGGCATTGGCCGATTACGCCGTGACCGTGATCGATCCGCGCGGTGCCTTTGCCACGGCAGCGCGCTTTCCCGGTGTCGATCTCGTGGGCGAATGGCCCGACGAAGCGCTCGAACGGCTCAAACCGGATCGCGGCTCGGCGGTGGTGGCCTTGACCCATGACCCGAAGCTCGACGACCCGGCGCTGGCCGCGGCGCTGCGCTCGGATTGCTTCTACGTCGGCGCCCTGGGTTCGCGACGCAATCACGCTGCGCGCTGTGCCCGGCTGAAGGAGCAGGGGTTCAGCGATGCCGATCTCGCCCGCATCCACGGGCCGGTCGGGCTCGATATCGGTGCCGTCTCACCGGCCGAGGTGGCGACATCGATCGTCGCCGAGATGACCCGGGTGCTGCGCCGCGGCGAGCCGGCGGTGGCGGCGTGAAGTTCGGCGAGGTGCCGGTCGCCGAGGCCGCCGGGGCCATCCTCGCCCACAGTCTGCGGCTCGGAGCGATCGCGCTCAAAAAGGCGCGGGTTCTGTCACCTGCCGATCTCGACCTGATCGCCGCGTCCGGTCTCGACCGGCTCGTCGTCGCCCGGCTCGAGCCGGAGGATGTCGCCGAGGACGAGGCCGCCCGCCGGGTGGCTGTTGCGGTGGCCGGCGACGGGATCGAGGCCGCCGCGCCGTTCACCGGGCGCGCCAATTTGTTCGCCACCACGCGCGGGCTCCTGGTGTTCGACCGCGAGCGGCTCGACCGGCTCAACCTCGTCGATGAGGCCGTCACCCTCGGCACCCTGCCGCCCTTTGAAGTCGTCGAGCCCCGTCAGATGGTCGCCACGGTCAAGATCATCCCGTTCGCCGCACCCGAAGCCGCGGTCGCACGCTGCGTCGCGGCCGCCGCCGGAGACGGCCCGCTGTTGCGTATCGCAGCGTTTCAGCCGCGCTCGGTCGGCCTGATCCAGACCCGGCTCCCCGGGCTCAAGGAAAGCATCCTCGACAAGACGCGGCTGGTGACCGAGGGCCGGCTCGCAGCGCTCGACAGCAGACTGGTTTTCGAGCAGCGCTGCGCCCACGAGCCGGCGGCGCTGGCGGCGGCGATCGCTGACGGGTTCAGCCATCCGATCGACCTTCTCTTGATCCACGGGGCCTCGGCGATCCTCGACCGGCGCGACGTGATCCCGGCGGCGATCCTTGCAGCGGGCGGCGAAATCACACATTTCGGCATGCCGGTCGATCCCGGCAACCTGCTGCTGCTCGGACGTGTCGGCGGCAAAGTTGCGCTCGGATTGCCGGGCTGCGCGCGTTCGCCAAAGGTCAACGGCTTCGATTGGGTGCTGGAGCGGCTGGTCGCCGGATTGCCGGTCGGACCGGCCGAGATCATGCGGATGGGTGTCGGCGGTCTGCTGGCCGAGATCCTGTCGCGGCCGTTGCCGCGGGCCGAGGCGAAGGCGCCCGAAACCAGCTCTCCGGCCGCAACCGCTCCCGAAAGGGTCCGGCCGCCCGGTCCGCGCATCGGCGCATTGCTACTCGCTGCCGGCCAGTCGCGGCGGATGGGTGGGCCGAACAAGCTGCTCGCCGAAATCGACGGGGTCCCGATGGTGGTGCGGGTGGCGCAGCGGCTGCTCGCGTCGCGGGCGCGGCCGATCGTCGCCGTCCTGGGCAACCGCGGTGACGAGATCGATGCGGTGCTGGGCCGGCTGCCGGTCGAACGGGTGCGTAACCCGGATTTTGCCGAGGGGCTCTCGACTTCGCTGAAGCGCGGGCTTGCGGCATTGCCCGACGACCTTGACGGCGCGCTCGTCTGTCTCGGCGACATGCCGCTCGTCACCGGCCGCCACCTCGATCGGCTGATTGCGGCGTTCAACCCGCTCGAGGGTCGCGCGATCATCGTCCCGACGCGCCGCGGCAAGCGCGGCAACCCGGTGCTGTGGGCCAGGCGGTTTTTTGTCGAGATGGCCCAGATCGCGGGCGATGTCGGCGCCCGGCATCTGATCGGCGAGCATGCCGAGCTGGTCGCCGAGATCGAGATGAGCGACGACGCGATCCTGGTCGATATCGACACCCCCGAGGCGCTTGATGCATTTCGCGCGAGGGCGCACCCGGCGCGTGCCGCCGCCTCCGGCTGAACCGCGCGGCAGCACCAGCATCTGAGGGCGTCGCCGGCACGATGGTGGCGTTCGGCCTGTGCTACGCAACGCGGAGCCGATCGACGAGCCGCGGGTCTATCGCTGGCTGCGGCGCAAGACGATGAACGAGAGCCGGCGGATCGCTGCGGTGGCCGCCGAGCTGCTCGCTGACGCGACGGGAAATACCCGCGAACCTTAAGACCCGGTTCGCCGTGCTGAATGCTGCTTGCTATTGCATTGCACAAAATTCGACCGCCGTCGCCCGTAAACCGGGCAGAAGGCCGGCGTGGCCCGGTCGCATTCAAAGAACCGTCACTGGTCGCGCGCTGGCACGCTCCTTGCTATCTCTGGGATGCTTTTCTCGACGCAGCCTTTGGCGGTGACGCGGGAGCGAGGCTGCCGCAATGGCGGGGCGGTCCTTCGCGGGCCAATGGCCCGACCGGCGCGAAGCTCGCGGTGAGGCTGTCGCATGAGCAAGCGATTTTTTGTGGTGGGTCATCTGCCGATGCTGTTTGCCGCGTTTTCCTGTTTCGGTCCGGGCTCGATGGTCTGGGTGCTGCTCGGGCTGCTCGCCGACCCTGGCGCCATCAAGCGGCGCTCTCGCGCTGATTGGGCTCAAGGCGACGCTGGTGCTAGCGCACGCATCTGCCACCTGATCAAGGGATCTGCCACGTGATCAGGGGAATTTGTTGATGAAGACCGAAACCCGAAACCGGGAGCGGCTGGTGGTTGTCGGCAACGGCATGGCGGCGATGCGGACTGTGGAGGAGCTCCGGGCCCGGGCTCCCCAGCGCTATGCGATCACCGTGGTCGGCGCCGAGCCACATCCCAATTACAACCGGATTTTACTGTCCTCGGTGCTGGCCGGCGAGAAGACGCTCGACGACATCGTGATCAACCCGCGCGACTGGTATGCCGAACGCGGCATCACGCTGTTGACCGGCGCCGCGGTGACCGCGATCGACCGCACCGAGAAGAACGTGACGCTCGCCGACGCAGGTCCAATCCTCTACGACAAGCTGCTATTGGCGACCGGCTCCCGGCCGCTGGCCCCACCGATCCCGGGTCTTGGCCTGCCAGGCGTTTGCGCGTTTCGCGATATCGCCGATGTCGAGACGATGATCACCGCCGCCCGCACCAGGCGACGTGCCGTGGTGATCGGCGGCGGGCTGCTCGGTCTCGAAGCCGCCTGGGGGTTGAAGCGGCGCGGCATGTCGGTCGCGGTCGTTCATCTGATGCCGAGCCTGCTGGAGCGCCAGCTCGACCTCGCCGCCGGCGAATTGCTGCTGCGCGATCTTGATGCCCGCGGCATCGCTTTTTTCACCAATGGCCAGACCGAGGAGATTCTCGGCACCGAGCATGCCGAGGCGGTATTGCTGGCGGATGGCCGTGAGATCCCGGCCGATCTCGTCGTGCTGGCGATCGGCATTCGTCCGAACATCGAGCTGGCACGCAAGGCCGATCTCGCGATCAACCGCGGCATCAGGGTCGGCGACGACATGCGCACCAGCGACGCCGACATCTACGCGGTCGGCGAGTGCATCGAGCACAACGGCCAGGTTTTCGGGCTGGTGGCGCCGATCTGGGAGCAGGCCAAGGTGTGCGCCGCGCGTCTCGCCGGCGACGCGAACGCTGCTTATGTGCCGCCACCGCTGTTCACGAGCCTCAAGATCACCGGTATCGACGTGTTTTCGGCGGGCGCGCTTGCCGCCGCCGACGAGGCCGATGACGAAATCACGCTGCACGACGCCAAGCGCGGTGTGTACAAGAAGGTGATCCTGCGCCAGAACCGGGTCGTCGGCAGTGTCCTCTATGGTGCCGTCGGCGACGGACCCTGGTACGTGCAGCTGATGCGCGAAGGGACCGATGTCAGCCGCTTTCGCGATCAGCTCGTGTTCGGCCGCAGCTTTGCCGAAGCGGCCGGTGCTGCGCTGCCGCGCACCGACATCGCGGCGATCGCCGACAGCGAGCAGATCTGCGGCTGCAACGGAGTCTCGAAGGGCGCCATCTGCATGGCGATCCGCGACAAGGGGCTGGCCACGCTCGCTGCGGTGCGCGCCCATACCAAGGCTTCGGCGTCGTGCGGCCAGTGCACCCATATGGTCGAGGCGATCCTCGCATATCTCGGCGTCGGCGTCGGCGCCGCGGCCGCCCGCACAGACCCGGCGATCTGCCCATGCACCGAGCTTGGCCACGACGCGGTGCGCCACGCGATCCTGGCGCAGCGGCTCGAAACGATCGCCCAAATCCGCGACACGCTCGGCTGGAAGACGCCCGATGGCTGCCAGAAATGCCGCCCGGCGCTGAATTACTACCTGTTGTGTGCCTGGCCCGAAACCTATCGCGACGATCCGCAATCACGCTTTGTCAATGAGCGGGTGCACGCAAACATCCAGAAGGACGGCACGTTTTCGGTCGTGCCGCGGATGTGGGGTGGGCTGACCACCCCGGCGGAGCTGCGCGCGATCGCCGACACCGCGGAAAAATATGCGATCCCGACAGTCAAGGTCACCGGCGGTCAGCGCATCGATCTGCTCGGCGTCAAAAAAGAGCAATTGCCGGCGGTCTGGGGCGAGCTCAACCGGGCCGGCCTCGTTTCCGGTCATGCCTATGCCAAGGGGTTGCGCACGGTCAAAACCTGCGTCGGCAGCGAATGGTGCCGGTTCGGGACCCGGGATTCGACCGGGCTCGGGGTCAAGATCGAGAAGATGTGCTGGGGCTCGTGGACGCCACATAAAGTCAAGCTCGCGGTCTCCGGCTGTCCGCGCAACTGCGCCGAGGCGACGATCAAGGATATCGGGATCGTCTGCGTCGAAGCCGGCTACGATCTCGTGGTCGGCGGCAATGGCGGGGTCGAGGTCCGCGTTACCGATCATCTCGTGCGCCTCGCCAGTGAGGAGGCGGTGCTCGAGCACATCGGCGCCTTTCTGCAGCTCTATCGCGAGGAGGCGCGGTATCTCGAACGGACCGCACCCTGGATCGCCCGCATCGGCATCGGCTATATGAGGGAGCGCGTCGTCGCCGATGCCGAAGGCCGGCGGGCGCTCTATCGCCGCTTTTTGATCTCGCAGCGCGTGGCGCAGCGCGACCCTTGGGCGCAGCGAGCGCAAGGCTTTGCCGGTCACGAATACCGCGCCTTGGCCGAGATGGGTTGAGCCGATGGCGAACCGGCGCTGGATCGAGATCGGCCGTCTCGACGACATTCCACGCCGCGGCGCGCGCCGCGTGCTGCTGCCCTCGGGACCACCGGCGATCGCGGTGTTCCGCACCGCCGACGACATCGTCTTTGCGCTGATCGACCGCTGCCCGCATCGTGGCGGACCGCTCTCGGAGGGGATCGTGCAGGGCGATGCCGTCGCCTGTCCGCTGCATGGCTGGGTCATCGCGCTCGACAGCGGACAGGCCGAGGCGCCGGACGAAGGCTGCGTGGCCAGCATCGCCGTCCGGCTCATCGGAGACCGGATCCGCCTGTCGGCAGCCGCGCTCGACACGATCGCGCGGCGGCACCAGGGCATCAGCTGACGAGCTATGGCCGAGATCGGCGCAGCATTGCACGCTCTCACCAGCTGCGGCTCGCGCGCTGGCACCAATTGCGGCTCGCGCATTCCAGAGCTGAGGGCTACCCTGCGCGAGGCCGTCGCGCTGGCGGCGCTCGGATCGGACGCGGTGAGCGACGACAACGGGAGAGGAAGCCCGCTCCTCGGCAAATGCGTGGCGCTGCCGGAGACCCGCGAGGCGGCGCGGCTTGCGCAAATGCTCGAGGCGGAAGGGGCAACGACGCTGAGCTGTCCGCTGGTGGCGATCGTCGATGCGCCGGATCCGACACCGCTCGTCGCCTGGCTGCGACGCTTTATCGAAGCACAGTTTGACGATCTCGTGCTGCTGACCGGGGATGGCGTGCGGCATCTGCATGCGCTTGCGCGCGGACGGGGCCTGGAGCAGGGCTTTCTCGACGCTCTCTCGGCCACCCGCAAGATCACCCGCGGACCAAAGCCGGTGCGGGCCTTGCGGGCGCTCGGGCTGGCGCCCGATCTGCGGGCGCAGGAGCCGACCACCGAAGGCGTGATCGCCAGCCTGTCGCACGAAGAGCTGAGCGGCCGCCGGGTTGGGGTGCAGCTCTATCCGGGTGCCACGAGCAACCGGCTTGTCGATTTCCTGCGCGGCGCCGGGGCGGTGCCCGACCCGGTGGTGCCTTATGCCTATGCCTCGCAGGCGGATGATGACAGGGTCGCGGCGCTGATCGCGCGGATGGCAGCCGGCACGGTCGATGTGATCGCCTTTACCAGCGCGCCGCAGGTCCGGCGACTGTTTTCCGTGGCGGCGACGCTGCACCGCGAGAACCAGCTGCAAGCGGGCCTGGCGCACACGGTTGTCGCCGCGGTCGGCCCGGTCGTGAGTGCAGCGCTCGAAGAGCGTGGTATCACCGCCGCGATCATGCCCGCCGGCAGCTACTTTATGAAACCGCTGGTCCGCGCGATCGTCACCGCGCTTGCCGGTTAGTTAGCGCCGCGTTTTGCCGTGCTGGCACCGCTGCGCGAGGATCCGCGGTTTATCGTTATGCCCCCGCATTTAGCTCTTGCCTCGGTGCGACCGGGCCGCTAGCGTGCGAATTATGGTTATAGCTGCCATACCCGGCACCCGCCCGTTCACGCGATTTTGGCACCGCCGGTACATGATGGCGGCCTAGGATCGCGTCTCTGCGTTGTTCCCGAAGCCGCCCTACCGAGGCGGCTTTCGTGTTTCAGGCTTTTCTTGATCCGAACGTCGCCGATCGTGGAGCGGCCTCCAACCCCGGAGGTGAAGCATGAAACGACCGACCCCTCGCCGCAAGGTGACGCGACAATCAGGAGGTATCGAGAGATGACCGCGACATGGTCTCCGCGGAGCTGGCGCGGCCTGCCGATCCGGCAGGTGCCGGGCTATGCCGACGAGAGCGGGCTCGCCCGGGTCGAGAAAACGCTGCAGAACTTTCCACCGCTGGTGTTTGCCGGCGAGGCACGGCGTCTGGAAGAGCGGCTGGCCCAGGTGGCCGGCGGCAAGGCTTTTCTGCTGCAGGGCGGTGATTGCGCCGAGAGCTTTGCGGAATTCCACCCGAACAACATCCGCGACATGTTCAAGGTGCTCCTGCAGATGGCGGTGGTGCTGACCTTTGGCGCCGGCTGCCCGGTGGTCAAGCTTGGCAGGCTCGCCGGCCAGTTCGCCAAGCCGCGTTCCTCGGACACCGAGACGCGCGATGGCACGACGTTGCCGTCCTATCGCGGTGACATCATCAACAGCCTCGATTTTGACGGCAAGGCGCGCGAGCCCGATCCGCAGCGCATGATCCAGGCCTACAGCCAGTCGGCGGCGACGCTGAACCTGCTGCGCGCTTTTGCCCAAGGTGGTTATGCCGACCTGCACCGGGTGCATGCCTGGAACCTGGATTTTGTCGCCGATTCACCCCAGGGCGAGCGTTACCGCGAGCTCGCCGACCGGCTGACCGAGACGCTCGATTTCATGGCCGCGTGCGGGCTCGATTCGGAAACCACGCCGCAGATCCGCGAAACCGAGCTGTACACCTCGCACGAAGGGTTGTTCCTCAGCTACGAAGAGGCGCTGACGCGGGTCGATTCGACCACTGGCGATTGGTACGACTGCTCGGCCCATCTGGTGTGGATCGGCGACCGCACCCGCCAGCTCGACGGTGCCCATGTCGAATTCATGCGCGGGATCAAAAACCCGATCGGCATGAAATGCGGACCGACGCTCGAAACCGACGATCTGCTGCGCCTGATCGACCGGCTCAACCCCGAGAACAAGCCGGGACGGTTGACGCTCATCACGCGGATGGGCTCCGACAAGGTCGAAGAGAAGCTGCCGCCTTTGCTGCGTGCCCTCAAACGTGAGGGGCGCGAAGTGGTCTGGTGCATCGATCCGATGCACGGCAATCGGATCACGCTGAGCAATGGTTACAACACGCGCCCGTTCGGCCGCATTCTTGCCGAGGTTCAGGCCGCCTTTGCAATCCATCAAGCCGAGGGCACTCATGCCGGCGGGATTCATTGCGAGCTGACCGGGCAGGATGTCACCGAGTGCATCGGCGGTGCGCAGGCGATCCGCGAGGCGGACTTGGCCAACCGCTACCTGACGCATTGCGATCCGCGGCTCAACGCCACCCAGGCGCTCGAGCTCGCCTTCGAGATCGCCGATGCGCTAAAGCGCGCGCGCCACGGCAACGGCTTTCACGACAGGCCGCTTCTCGCTGCCGTATCCTAAAGCGACGCCGATGGTGGCGGCATCCTAAAGCGACGCCGATGGTGGCGGCCCATGGGCCTGGCTCCAAGCGGGACCCCACTGCGGAGCCGGGGTCGCCGTCGCTGGCGGCACGCACCGACAGCTATTTCCTAAAGTCGAGGGCGATCGTCGGCCATTTTGGCGATCGCTCGGCGACCTACGCGGTTTTTCTGCGCCGCCCGGTGATCTCGACACCGCGTCTGGTGCTGGCACTGCTCGAAAAGGTCGCGGCCGAACGCGGCGCCCGCTTCAACATCGAGCTGCGTCGTCCCGAGGGCACGCTGGTCGGAGCCGGCGAGCCGATCCTTTATGTGACCGGTCCACTCTATCACCTCGTCGATCTCGAAACCGTGCTGCTGCAGCGCCTCGGCCCGGCCTGCGTCGCTGCCTACAACGCCTACGCAATGTGCACTGATCTGCCGAAAGTCGCATTTCTGGCGATGGATGCACGGCATTGCGCCGGTGCCGAGATGGCCGAGATGATGGCTTACGCCGCCTCGGTTGGCTCGGCAGCGGCGCGACGCGACGCGGGTGCGCTCGGCTTTGTCGGCTGTGCCGCGGATGCGACGGCGCATTTCTTCGGCCAGGAGAAGGGTGCGGGGACGATGCCGCATGCGTTGATCGGCTATGCCGGCTCGACGGTGCGCGCGGCCGAGATGTATCGCCAGGTGTTCCCGGACGAGGCCTTGACTGTGCTGATCGATTATTTCGGCCGGGAAATCAGCGATGCGGTCGCCGTTGGCCGCCGCTTTCCTGAGCTCGCCGCGGCCGGGCAGCTCGCGGTCAGGATCGATACGCCGGGCAGCCGCTATTGCGAGGGGCTCGATCCGGCCCGCTCCTACGCGGTTGTCGAGCGGCACGCGCCGCACTCGATCCGCGGCTACCGCACCGAGGAAGAGCTGCGCTATCTGGTCGGCACCGGGGTTTCGGCGGCGGCCATCTGGCAGCTGCGCCAAAGCTTGGACGAGGCCGGGCTCGGTGGCATCAGGATCGTCGCCAGCTCGGGGTTCGGCCCGGCCAAATGCCGGATGATGGCCGTCGCCGACGCACCGATCGACGTGATCGGCACCGGCTCCTACCTTCCCGAGCACTGGAGCGAGACCTACGCTACCGCCGACATCATCGCCTATGACGGCGAGCCGATGGTCAAGGCCGGCCGCGAGTTTCTGTTGCGCAAAGAGGCTTAGGGCGCGCCGAAGGGAGATTCCAGCGCGCTTTGTGAGATGACAATCTGTCGCGGCTAGGCTAGCCTTGTTTTATGGTCCGCGGTCGGGCCGGCGAGGCGGGCAAAAAAATCACCGCCTCGTTCGAACAGGAGCAACACGTCGATCGGGCGGCATCTCGCGGAGCTGCCGAAAGTGGGCGGGGCATCCATAACGGCGTAATCGAATTGAAGATAAGAAGCTGACATCAGAAAGATCAGCGCGCCGGTCTCGCCCGCTTTGCGCTCGCGCATGGTCCTCCAGATCTGACCAGTCTGGGAGATCGCTATGGCAGAAATCCGTCCGATCGGCCGTTCGGCAATCAGCGCCAGCTATGTGCTGGGCCGCAAGATGGACAGCATTCCGTTCAGCGGCTACCAGGTTCTGCTCATCTTCGTCCTTGGCTCCACCGGCTTTATCGAGGCCTTCGACCTGGTGATGACCGGCTCATTGCTGGTGCTCGCCAAAGCGCCATTGCATCTGACCGGGACCGACATGAAGTGGATCATCATCGGCCCGAGCATGTCGTTGGTGGTCAGCGGCTTCGCGTTCTCGGCCGTCGGCGACCGCTTGAGCCGCAAGGCCATGCTGCTGATCGGCGTCATTTCGACGACGTTTCTGACCTTGCTGATCCCGCTGGTGCAAAATGCCGAGCAGCTGATCATCCTGCGGACATTGACCGGTCTGGGCGCGGGCGGAGTCGTGTCGGCGACCTACCCGATCGCCGCCGAGCTGCTGCCGGCGCAGCACCGCCGCACCTGCGGCGCGGTCTACGAGATGTCGCTGGCCTCCGCCTTCACGGTGGTGCCGGCTATCGGCGGCCTGCTCGCCGGCAATGCCAATGCGTTCCGCTGGCTGGCTTTGCCTGGCGGGCTGGCGCTCCTGTTCATGCCGGCGATCATCTATTTCCTGCTGCCGGAAAGCCCGCGCTGGCTTTTGCGCCGCGGCCACGCGCAGATCGCGGTCGACATCGTCAACAAGGTCGTCGCGCGCAGCGGCAACCTCGTCCCGCTGTTGAAGCTCGAGGACCTCGGCGACACGTCGCCGATGGCGCGCGAGAAGCTGCCGCCCTATTGGGCTTTGTTCGTCAAGGGCCAGCTACGCTGGACCGTGGTCGGCGTGGTGACCGCCGGGTGTGCCAGCACAGCTTTCTTCTTGATTGCCACGCTGTTGCCCAAGGCGCTGACCAATCAAGGCTACGCCATCAGCGCAAGCCTGGCATTGACCTCGGTCATCTACGCGGCGAGCTTCTTCGGAAAGGGGTTCACCGGGTTCCTGATGGAGATTATCGGCCGGCGCTGGACAATCCTCTATGCGATGGCCGGATCGTTCCCTGGCATCTTCCTGATGCTGCTGGCGCACAGGGCGGGGCCATATGCGGGCGTTGTGATGACAGTGGGCGGGCTGATCATCGGCTTCACCGTGCTGTCCACATTCACCGCCAGCCGCGTCTATCTCTCCGAGCAGTTCCCGACGGCGCTGCGCGGCCGCGGCCATATCTTCGGCGAGTCGTTCGGGCGGATTGTCGGCCACGGTGTGCTGCCGTTTTTCATAGTGCCGCACACTGGCTCGCCGACGATCTTCTTCGGCACGATCGCCGTCTTTGTCGCCATCGGCGCGTTCCTCCCGGTGCTGTTCGGCAAGGAGACCGTAGGCCAGCTCGAAATCGTCACCGAGACCGTGCCGGCGCTGGCCTGATCGGGCCAGGCTGCGCGGCGGCGAAGCGGGAGGCGGGCAACCGCCGCCGCTGAATTGGAGCAGGAGCAGCCTGGGAAGCTCAGCATGGCCGAAATTCGCTCTATCGCCCGCTCGACATCGGCCGCCAGCTATCTGCTCGGCCGCAAGCTCGACAGCGTGCCGTTCAGTCCCTATCACTTGATGATCATTGCCGTGCTCGGGCTCGTCGGGTTTGTCGACGGCTATGACCTGGTCATGACCGGGTCGCTGTTGGTGCTGGCAAAAGCGCCGTTGCGCATGACGCCCGCCGAGATCCGGTTTCTCGCCGTTGCCTCGACCATGATGATCGTCGTCGGCGGCTTCATCGCCTCGGCGATCTCTGACCATTTCAGCCGCAAGGCGATCATGATCCTCGGCACGGCGGGCATCACGTTCTTCACCTGCTGATCCCGCTGGTGCAGAGCCGGGAGCAGCTGATCCTGCTGCGGCTCTTGACCGGATTGGCGGGCGGCTTTGCCGTGTCGGCGCCGTTTCCGATCGCCGCCGAGCTGATGCCGGCGCAGCATCGGCGCACCTATGGCGCGATCTACGAAATGTCGCTCGCCTCGGCGTTCACCGTGCTGCCGCTGGTCGGCGCGCTGCTCTCCCACAACGCTGACGCGTTCCTCTGGATGGCGTTGCCCGGTGGGGTATGTTTTTTCATCGTGCCGGCGATGATCTATCTCCTGATCCCGGAGAGCCCGCGCTGGTATCTGCGCCGGGGCCGCGCCGAGGCCGCGATCACCACGGTCAATCGCATTATCAGGCGCGCCGGGGGCCGGGTGCCGCCGCTGAGCCGCGAGGCCCTCGGGGAGCATCCCGAGCTCGCACCCGAGCCGCTGCCGCCCTATCGGGCATTGTGGGCGCGCGGCCAGCTGCGCTGGACATTGGTCGGGATCTCCAGCTACGTATTCGCCGGCACCGGCTTTTTTCTGATCTCCGTGCTGCTGCCGAAGGCCCTGGTCGATCAGGGCGGAGGCGTCGCCACGAGCTTCGGCGTCGCCAGCCTGGTGTTCACCGCCAGCATTCCAGGCAAGGGTTTCACCGGCTATCTGATGGAGATCATCGGCCGGCGCTGGACGATCTTTTACGCGCTTGCCGGCGCCGTGCCCGGGGTGCTGCTGATGATGCTGGCGCACCGCGCCGGGCCCCATGCGACGACGGTCATGATCACCGGGGCGCTCCTCACCGGCTTTACCGCGCTGTCGGGCGCCACCGCCTTCCGGATTTATCTGTCCGAGCAGTTTCCAACCGCGCTGCGCGGGCGCGGGCACATTTTCGGCGAGTCGGTCGGGCGGATTTTCTCGGCGGTGCTGGCGCCGTTTCTGATGGAGCCCTATGTCGGCTCGCCGACGATCTTTTTCGGGGCGATCCTCGCCGTCGTCTCGGTCGGGGCCTTCATCCCATTGCTGTTTGGCCGCGAAACCGTCGGCCAGCTCGAGACCGTCACCGAACGCGGCGCCGTGCTGGTCTGAACGCGGTCCGCGGGCGCGCTCGCCGGGCGGGCCGCTCGGTGAGGTGTTCCAGTGACAAGCGGCGGCGGCTGAGCTAGGCTCGCGGCAATGTCCTCGACGAGGTCAGCCGGGCGAGCAAAACAACCGCCGCCCTTCTTGGAACAAAAGCAACAGGTCGGAACCGGCGGCTCTCCGGCAGGCTGCCAAAACGCGAAGCGAAGCTCGAGCACAGCCGAGCGCCTTTGCTCGGTAGAGCACGCGTCGGCCTCGCCAGCTCAGCGGTCCTGCATGGCTCCGGTGTCGACCAATCTGGGAGGGTCGCCATGGCAGAAATCCGCCCGATCGGCGCGGCGGGGGTTCCCGCCGAACGCGTGCTCGGCAGCAAGCTCGACAGCATACCGTTCAGCTCCTATCACATTGTGGTCATCCTGGTGCTGGGGCTGGTCGGTTTCACCGAGGGCTACGACCTGGCGGTCACCGGCTCGCTGATCGTGTTGGCCAAAAAGCCGCTGCATCTGACCTCGACCGATATCCAATGGCTGGTAGCCGGGCCGAGCCTGTTCGCGTGCCTGGGCGGCTTCGTGTCCGCCTATGTGTCGGACCATCTCTCGCGCAAGGCGATTCTGCAGATCGGGGTGATCTCGGTCACCGGCCTTACCCTGCTGATCCCGCTCGTGCAGACCGCCGAGCAGCTGATCGCGCTCAGGATTGTGATCGGGATCGGTGGCGGGTTCTCGGTCACGGCCCCATTCCCGATCGCCGCCGAGCTGATGCCGGCGCGGCACCGGCGCACCTATGCCGCGATCTACG
>JBOHME010000079.1:0-19416 GCA_050729795.1 Allostellaceae bacterium
GCGCGCATGAGCGAATTCTTGCAGGAGGCGCTCGACGCCGGTGCGGTCGGCCTGTCGAGCGGGCTCGCCTATGCCCCGGCCGAGCATGCGCCACCCGCCGAGATCGAGGCGCTGGCAGCGTTGCTGCGCCCGGCCGGCGCGCTCTACACGACGCATATGCGCAACGAGGGGGGCGGCGTGCTCGACAGCCTCGCCGAGAGCTTTGCGGTCGGCCGCACCGCCGGGGTGCCGGTCGTGATCTCGCACCACAAAACGATCGGCCGCGACAATTTCGGCCGCACCGCGGAGAGCCTGCCGGTGATCGCTGCGGCGATCGCGCGCCAGGAGGTTGGGCTCGACGCCTATCCCTATATCGCCTCCTCGACGGTGCTGAGTGCCGCGCAGGCGGCGCGCGCGACCAAGGTCATGGTGACCTGGTCGAAGAGCGCGCCCGACCAGGCTGGACGCGATCTCGCCGCGATCGCCGCCGATTGGAGTGTCGGCATCGAGCAGGCAGTGGCCCGATTGCAGCCGGCCGGAGCGATTTATTGGATGATGGACGAGACCGATGTGCAGCGGGTGCTGGGCTTTTCTCACACGATGATCGGCTCGGACGGGCTGCCGCACGACACCCACCCGCATCCGCGGCTGTGGGGAACCTTCCCGCGCGTGCTCGGCCATTATTGTCGAGACGTCGGCCTGTTCGGGATCGAGGAGGCGGTGCGCAAGATGACCGGGTTGCCGGCGGCACGCTTCGGGCTCGCCGGACGCGGCCGGATAGCTCTGGGCGGCTATGCCGACATCACCGTATTCGACCCGGCGACGGTCATCGATCGCGCCACGTTCGAGGCGCCGACGACCCCGGCCGCGGGTATCGAGCACGTCTTTGTCAATGGTCGCCCGGTCTGGACCGACGCAAAGCCGAGCGGCGAGCGCCCGGGCCGGGCCTTGCGCCGCCAGCAGCTGCGGGCCGAAGCCGGATAGCAGATCAGCGCGTCGGCGCTGCCGGGTTCCTTGCGCGCGGCTCCAACCGGCCAGACAAGAAAGCCATGATCGAAGCCCGGATCGCCAAGATCGTGATGGTCGGCTCGCTCGCGATCTTCGCGCTGCTGGTAGCCTGCGACAATCTGATCGATTACGGCACCAATTTCGAATTCGTGCGTCATGTGCTGAGCATGGACACAACCCGGCCCGGCAACGCGCTGCTTTATCGCCGGGTCACCTCACCGGCCCTGTGGAACGCAGCCTATGGCCTGATCATCCTCGGCGAGGGGCTCACCGGGCTGAGCTTCGGGGTCGCGACATTGCTCCTGCTGCGCCGCCTGCGCGGCTCTGCCCCCGTCTTCAACCGCGGCAAAGGGTTCGTCCTGATCGGCGCCACGCTCGCGTTTCTGGTCTGGTTTTTCGGGTTCATGGTAGTTGGCGGCGAGTGGTTCCAGATGTGGCAGTCCGCCGTCTGGAATGGCCAGGAGCCGGCCTTTCGCTTCTACCTCACGGTTCTCGCGGTGCTGATCTTTGTCAACCAGGCGGATGGCGAGCTACGCGGCTGACCGTTGCGCGGCTGACGGTTGCGGGCGGCTACGGCACGACGCACCGGGCGACGGCGGCGATGATCGGCAGTGCCATGCGCTGGGTGCGCGGGCCGAGCGCGAGCGGCTTCAGCAGCATGCGCACGCCCATCTCGACCGGGAAATGCCGCCGCAAGAGATCGCGCGATTGCCGCCGGATCTCGCGGTACACACGCATGTCAAAGGGTGCGCCCGGATGCCGCGCGGCATGAACGTGCCGCAACACGATCAACCGGTCCTCACCGCCGGTCATTCTGAGACGGCGCCACAGGGCCGGCGCGATGGCACGGCGCCGCGGCTGCTCGATCTCGCGGTATTTGCGGAAATAGCGGTAGAAATGCTTGTAGTGACGAACCTCGTCCGAGGCGATCCGCCGCGCCAAGAGGCTCAGCACCGGTTCGGGGCTGGCCCGCGACAAACCGGTGTAGAAGCTCGCGGTGCCGGTTTCGACAACACAGCGCGAGGCCATTTCGAGGCAGCCGGCCGCTTCGAGCGCCTCGTCGCAAAACGGCCGGAACTCCTCGATAAAGCGTTCGCGGACCGCTTCCCACGGAAATTCCGGCCAGGCGGTCTCGACATAGCGGCGCAAGGCCCGGCCGTGCTGCAACTCCTCCGGCAACCAGGCCTCGTTCAGCCACGTCGTGATTTCGCGGTCCGCCGAGAAGCGCTCGATCAGGTTCGCGGTGTAGAGGTCGGTCGCGCTCTCCATCAATGAGGCGGCCGCGACCATGTAGAACAGCGCCGCGCTGCGCTCGACCGCGACGCGATCGATCGATCGCCAGGGAATCTCGTCGACCGACCAGTGCGCCGGGCGCGTAGCGGCGGCAGCGCGGCCGGGCCGGGCGGGCACCGTCGCGTCGCCCGGAGCGGGACCATTATGCGCGGGACCACCACGCGCAGGACCGCCATGCGCAGGACCACCATGCGCAGGACCGCCATGCGCAGGACCGCCATGCGCAGGGAGGCTCAGGGCAGAAAAGCGAACAGGGTCCATCTCGGTCGGTCGCCGCGCCATCGGTCAGAACGTGAACATCGTGTTTTCGGTGGAGAGACCCAGCAGAACCTGGCCGACGCTCTCGAAATGGGCCTGGCGGCCTTGATATTGCTGGATCACGGTATGGATATCACGAAACCGCCGCTCGAACGGGTTGTCCTCGAAGATCGCGGTGGCCCCGGCGGCATGGTAGAGGGTGTCGACCGCGTCTTTCGCCTGATGAATGGCCCAGGTCGAGGCCAGCCGGATCGTCGTGTTATGGTCGAGGCTCAACCGGCCGGTCGTCTCGACCTCACGCCAGATCTCGTCGAGCCCATCCAGGAGAAAGGCGCGCGCTGCACCGATGCGCGCCTGCGCCTGCGCCACCTGCGCCTGGATCACATGGTTGTCGCGCAGGGTCCGCTGCGCACCCCGTGGGATCTTGTCGCGGGCCAGCCCGACAAACGCGTCAAGGGTGCCGCGAGCGATGCCGAGCGCCACCCCGGCAAAACCGGCCGAGTAGACATTGCTGCTGCTGAACGCATAGAGCACGCCCGCCTCGCGCGGTGCCGCTGCCGGGCTGCGCTCGACCGCGTGCGCTTCGGGCACGAACAGCTTGGTGACCCGGTAGCTGTCGCTGCCGGTGCCGCGCAGGCCAATCACGCGCCAGATGTCGGTGATCCGGGCGCTCGCCTTCGGGAACAGCAGGGTGCGTAGCACCGGGCTGCCATCCGGTCGCAAGCGCGGCGTCCCATCCGCGGACGACACCGAGACGTGGGCGCCGAGCCAGCTCGCATGGTGGCTGCCGCTGGCAAAGCTCCAGGTTCCGCTCAGACGATAACCGCCCGGCACGCTGTGCGCTTCGGCCGGGCTGCCGGGTGGTCCCCAGGCAACGATGCCGCGCTCACCGCCAAAGATCTCCTGCGCCGCTCCAGCCGCCAGATAAGCGGCGGTCATCGAGCAGCCACAAGCCTGGCCGAGACACCAGGCGACGCTGGCGTCGTGGCGGGCGACCTCTTCGATAACCGGCACGTAGTCTGCCGGCGGCAATTCGGCGCCACCGAGCGAGCGCGGCAGCAGCAGCCGGAACAGGCCGTTGCGGGCGAGTGCCTCGACCAGCGGCTCGGGCAGCTCGCGTTGCCGCTCGAGCGTGGCGGCGGCCGCAGCAATCGTCGGACCGAGCGCGCGAGCGCGGTCGAGGCAGGCCCTGCCAGGATGTCCGCCGTCTGCCGGGTGTGCCGCCGCCGACCCCATTGCCCCCTCTTGCCGCGGCCCATACCGCGCCTCGCCATACCACGCCTCGCCATACCACGCCTCGTGTGATCATAGCGCATCCGGTGCCGGTGGGCATCTCTCCTTGTGCAGCGCGGCGCAGAGCCCGGCGCTTGAAAGCGAATCAGCGAATCGGGGCCGCGCAGCGATCTGCGAGATGGCCAATCGCCCAAGGACCGCTTTCAACCAACCCACTTTCGCTTTGCCGATGCGCAGGCGATGCTCTTGCGGCCTGGAGCCGACAGTGGGTGCCACCCGGCCGAGATTGCGCGCCGCCGGTGCGGGTGGAACAATCGCCGCCGGCCATGAGCGGCCGCAGGGTTGATCGCCGGCCGCGTCAACAGGCCGGTCGCATTGTGCTCCGGGGCGATCGCGGCGGAGCCAACCGGTGGAGTGGAGGATCGAGGATGGCGTCAGCAGGCACGGCCAATGTGGTCCAGCAGGAATATTGGAATACGGTCGCGGGTCCGCGCTGGGTCGGGCTCGAAGGCTTTGTCGAGCGCCGGGTGCGCGCGGTCAATGATCTCCTGCTGCGGCATTCGGCGGTGGCGGCGGGCGAGCGGGTGCTCGAAATCGGCTGCGGCACTGGGGCGTTTACCGTACCGCTGGCCGAGGCGGTCGGGGCGCGGGGCGCGGTCGTCGGCGCCGATATTTCGGTCGCGATGCTGGCCGGTGCCAGAAAGCGCATCGCCGATAGCGGGCTGAAGAACGTGTCGCTGATCGAGGCTGATGCCCAGACCCACCCGTTCGAGCCCGGCCGGTTCGATCTCGTCGCCTCGCGTTTTGGCGTGATGTTCTTTGCCGATCCGGCGGCGGCGTTCACCAATCTGCGGGCGGCGGCGCGGCCGGGTGGCCGGCTGTGCTTCGCCTGCTGGGGCCCGCTCGACGCCAACGAGCACTGGCTGATCCCGTATCGGGTGGCGTTGCATCATCTCGGCCCGCCCGAAGCAAAACCGCCGCGGGCACCGGGACCGATGGCATTTGCCGACGCTGCTTATGTGCGCGGGTTCCTCGGCACGGCCGGCTTCGAGGCGATCGAGATCAATCAGGAGACCCCCGGCATCTTCGCATCATCGGCAAAGGAGGAGGCCGAGCACGCCTGCATCATGGGACCGGCGGGGCGGCTGATCGACGAGAAAAAGCCGGACGCGGCGATCGTCGCGACCATCCGGCGCGAGATCGAGGAGGCGTTTGCCGCCCACGCCAAGGATGGTTCGGGGACACTGCCGTCCACGGTCTTTCTGGTGACCGCACGACGCCCATCATGATGCGGGCAAGCCGGTCAGCCGCGCTGGAATTCGATGTAGGCGGTCGGCAGCAGCCGTGCCAAGCGCGCGGCCCAGGCGGCCTGACCCGGCGGCGCGGTGATCAAATCCTGGCGGATCTCGATCTCGAGATAGGGGAGGCCGCGCCGCTCGCCATGCACCGGAACCGTGTAGTCGGTGGCATCGGTGACCCGGTACGGCTCGTTGTCGCCGACGGTCAGATCGCTCTCCGCGCGCAACAGGCGGAGCATCCGGTGGGCGAGGCGGGTGTCGCGATTATAAAGGACGCCGACATGCCAGGGCCGCGACACGCCCTTGAAGACCGGGGTGAAGCTGTGCAGCGCCACCAGCACCGAGGCACTGCCCCGTTCGCGGCGCCGATCGAGTGCCGCCTCGATGCATTGATGATAGGGGCGAAAAACGCCGTCGATCCGGGCCTGGCGCGCCGCCGCGCTGAGACCGCGATTGCCGGGAATCGCGGTGGTCTCGCTGGTCTCGGGGATCGAGCTCGGCACCGCCGGGTCACGGTTGCAGTCGATCACCAGCCGCGAATAGTGTTGCATGATCAGTGGGGCATCGAGCCGCGCCGACAGGTCGCGCCCGACCGCGGCGATGCCGATATCCCAGGCGATATGGCGAAACGTATCCGGTTCGGAAATGCCGAGCCTGCCGAGCCGCCGTGGGATCGCCCGGCCGCCATGGTCGCAGGTCAAAAAGAACGCGGCGCCACCGGCTTCGTTTTCGAAAGCAAACGGCGCCGGTTCGTCGGGTTCGAGCAGCGGATGGTCGGTCATGTCGCGATGATCAATAAATCTCGGCATAGCGCGCGCAGAGATCGGCCGGCGATATTTGCGCCATCTTTTGTGCTTCGGCCCGCTTGAACCGCAGATATGCATCCCGGTGGAGCGGGCCGAGCCATTGTCCGGCCGCGTCGCTGGCGGCGAGCCGGTCGAGCGCCTCGCCGAGCGAGCCGGGCAAGGACGCCGTTGCAGTTCCGGACACCGCGAGCGGCCCGGACGCCGCCAATGGCAAGGTCCGGCGCAGCCCATCGAGCCCGGCGAAAATCACCGCGCCCAGCGCCAGATAGGGGCTCGCTGTGGCGTCGCAGACGCGAAACTCGACATTGAACTGGCGCGCCGTTTCAGCCGCGTCGGCAGCGGCAAAGACCGGGCAGATGCGCAACGCAGCGCCACGATCCTGCTGCACCAGATCGATCGCGGTCGGCGCCCAGGCGTTCGGCACGAGGCGCAGATAGGAGACCGGCGACGGGGCGGTCAGCGCACAGAGCGTCGGCATGTGGTGCAGAACCCCGGCAAGGAAATGCTGCGCGGGCTTGCTCAGAGCCATCGCCTCGCCGGGGCCATGGGTGACCGGGCGGCCGGCGCCATCCCACAGGCTCATGTGGATATGCACCCCGTTGCCGACGAGATCGGGATCGGGTTTTGGCGAGAACGTCACGCGATGCCCGAGGCGGTGTGCCGCGGCGCGCGCCATCTCGCGGGTGATAACGGCATGGTCGGCGGCGGTCAGCGCCGGCTGTGGTGCGACCGTGACCTCGAACTGGCGCGGCCCGTATTCGGCCAGAAAGCTGTCCGGCACCGGACCGGCGGCGCGCAGCGCTGCGATAAAGGTCTCACCAAAGCTGCCCTGGCGGCGGAACGCGCCGAGCGCATAGGCGTCGCCTGGCCGGTCGTCGAGCCCGGTATAGACGAATTCCTGCTCGAATGCGGCAACGAGGCGCAACCCGGCCAGTTCATCCAATTCGCGCACGGCGCGGCGCAGAAAGTCGCGCGGGCAGCATTCCCAGGGTCGAGCATCGGTGGTTCTGAGATCGCCGAGAAAGAAATGCTCGACCGCCGAGCCGTCGGCGAAATCGACGCGCACCTCGGCCGCCGGATCGGGCACGATCATCAGATCGCCTGCGGTGCCAAACGGGGTGTCCCAGATCTGCCCCTGCGGCGACATCATCAGATTGCTGCCGGTCCAGCCGATGCCCTGTCTCAGCCGCGCCGGCAATTCGCGCAACGGAAAGCCCTTGCCGCGAACATGTCCCGATATGTCGCAGGTGGCGACAAAAACGAGCTCCTCGCGGATCATGCCGCAACCCTCCCCGGCCGGACGGGCAGCACCCGGCCCATCCCCTCCGCAGCACCGGCGGGGCAACCAGGCGTGGGTCGGACATAACGGACACCGCCCCGCCTGTTGATTCCTCTGCGCGTCGGCAACGGATCGGCTAGCATGGCCACGAACCTGCTCT
This sequence comes from Allostellaceae bacterium, assembly GCA_050729795.1. Lineage (GTDB taxonomy): Bacteria > Pseudomonadota > Alphaproteobacteria > ATCC43930 > CGMCC-115725 > AP-15. The sequence continues at coordinate 7,315 of JBOHME010000079.1, forward strand.
TCCAACATTGGGAGGCGAATATGCCGGTCATATCGATCCATGGTGTCGACATCAACTACCGGGTGCTGGGCGAGCGCGGGCCGTGGATCGCGCTGCAGCCGGGCGGCCGGCGCGGGCTTCTCGGGGTGGCGAGCCTCGCCGAGAAGATCGCCGAAGCAGGCCATCGCGTGCTGATCTACGACCGGCGCAATTGCGGTGCCTCGGGCGTGTCGTTGGCCGGGGGTGATGCGGAAAACGAGATCTGGGCCGAGGATCTGCGTGAATTGCTGGCGCAGCTCGATGCAGCTCCGGCCTTTGTGGGCGGCAGCTCGTCGGGGTGCCGCCTGGCGCTCCTCTTCGCGCTGCGCCATCCGACTGCGGTGCGCGGGCTATTGTTGTGGCGGGTCACCGGTGGCGCCTATGCGGCGCAGCGATTGGTCGAACAATATTACGGCCAGTTCATCGCGATGGCGCGGTCGGGCGGCATGGCGGCGGTGTGTGCCAGCGAGCATTTTGCCGAGGTGATCACGGCCAATCCGGAGAACCGCGAGCGGCTGATGGCGCTCGAGGTCGATGATTTCATCGCTGTCATGGAGCGCTGGCGCCATGCCTTCAACGAGGGCGCCGAACACCCGGTGATCGGCCTTGCCCCCGACGAATTGCGATCGCTGGCGATGCCGGCATGCATCGTCGCCGGCAACGACCCGGTGCATCTGCGCGCGGCGGCACAGACCGCGCATCGGCTGATGCCGCAGAGCGAATATCACGAGCTCTTTGCTGAAGACTGTGCCGATCTCGATACGGCCCTCCCGGAGTGGGGGCGGAAGGAAGGCCTGCTGGCCGCGACCTTTATCGACTTCCTGCGCCGGGCCCACCGCCGCACCCTGATCCGGGTTGGCTGATCAGGCGGCGGATGAAGGGCCGAGAGCCACCGCGGCTTCGGCGGTCAGGAGCAGGAAGGTGAAGCTCTCCTGCAAATAGAGGCGCACCGCGGCGTCGGTGTGGGAGCGGTAGCCGATCGAAAAATCCTGGCCGAGATGCAGCGCGAAATCGCCGCCGCGCGTGCTCAGCACAAAACCACCGGCGATCGCCGGTGCCCAGATGATCTCGGTTTCGACCAGCCGATGGATGTGCTGGATGATCGGGTAGCCGTAATCGACGCCTTCGCTGACCGCGGTATAGGCGTCGGCGCCGAGCAGCACCGAATAGGGGCCGTTGACCCCGGCGAGGCGCAATTCGGTCAGCGCATGGGCGATCGCGTTGGGATAATTTCGCACATCGGCCGGGAGCGTCACGACCGGATTGCTGGCGCCCTCGCGCACGCCCTCGATATCGGCCGCGGCATAGCCGTCGAACACCGCGGCGTCCTCGGCAAAGGCGATCTTCTTGGCGGCATCCTTGGCCGGCTGCCAGTCCGAATCGTTCGAGCCGCGCTCGACATCGTCGATCATCTGGCGATCGAGCTCGAACGGCACCCGTAATTCGACGAGTGGCTTCGCCTCGCGCTGGCGCGCAAGAATGCCTTCGCCCGGCGCCGCGATATTGCGCAGATGGCCGGTGCCGACGGCCGAGAGCATGCCGCCCCCCGGCCCCGCCACATCAACAACACGGCGCGCCGCCAGATAGCGCTTCAGGGTGCGCGAGGTTTCCTCCTCGATCTGCGCCCAGGCCATGTCGGAGATCGGCGCCAGCTCGCGGTGCAGATTGTTCATTGCGCAGACCTTTCTTTGAGGGAGCCGATGCCGAGCGAACCATCGGCCGCGGGCGGGCTGGATTGCGGAGTGTCGGCGGCGGATGCCGCGGCTGGTTCCTCGGCCGTCACGGTCTCGAGAAAAGCGGCGGTCGGCACAAAAAACAGATTGCCGGTGACCGCGCGGCTGAAATCGAGGATGCGGTCGTAATTGCCCGGCGGCTTGCCCACGAACATGTTTTCGAGCATCTGCTCGATGGTCCGGGGCGAGCGCGCATAGCCGATGAAATAGGTGCCGAACTCGCCCTTCCCGGCCTCGCCGAACGGCATGTTGTCCCGGACGATTTTGATCTCTTCGCCGTTCTCGACGATCTTGGTCAGCTCGTTATGGGCGAAGCTCGGCTTGACCGCGGCATCGAGCTCGACATTGGAGAGCTTGGCGCGGCCGATGATGCGTTCCTGAGCCTCGATCGGCAAGGCGTTCCACGCGGTGAGATCGTGCAGGTATTTCTGGACGATGACATAGCTGCCGCCGGCGAACCCCTGGTCCTCCTCGCCGACGAGGATGGCGACGAACGCGGCTTCGCCCTGCGGGTTCTCGGTGCCGTCGACAAACCCCAACAGGTCGCGCTGATCGAAATAGCCAAAGCCGTAGACCTCGTCCGCCACCGACACCGCGGGACCGAGCCGGCTCATGATCAGGCTGGCCAGCTCGAAGCACAGATCCATGCGCTGTGCACGGATATGGAACAGCAGGTCGCCCGGGGTGGCGATCGCGTGACGCGCGCCGCTGCCGAATTCACAAAACGCGTGCAGTTCCGCCGGCCGCGGCGCGCCGAACAGGCGGTCCCAGGCGGTCGCGCCAAACCCGAAAATGCAGGACAACCGCCCATCCAGATCGCGAAACCCGACGGTCCGCACCAGCGCCGCGAAATCGGCGCACAGCGAGCGCACCGCGGCTTCCGCCGCCGGACCGGGTTCGAGCGTGACCACGAGAAAGATCGCAGCCCGGGTCAACCCGAGCGACAACATCTGGGTCAGCGTGCGCGGTTCCGCCGCCGTCGCGGGCGCGGTCATTGGCCGGATTCCATTGTTCCCCACGAAATGCGCGATCGCCAAGATCGAGACTAGCGCGGCTTGCGCCTCGCACGATGCGACACAGGGTCCCCGCGCGCAAGCCCGCGCGGCACCTCTGCCGGAGGCGGGCAGATTATATTCAGCCGCCTTGCGAGGGCGGGCGGGCCGCGATGATCGCCACCCGGCCTTCCTGCCAGACGCATTCCGCGGTGGCAAAGCCGGCCTCCCTGATCGCGCGCAGCTGCGCATCGAGGCCGCCGATCAGCTCGAACAGATCGTAATCGAGAAAGATGCCGTCGGGTTTCACGATCCCGGCGATCGCGCGATAGCAGGCGGCGATCTGAGCGCCATCGCGCAGATTGTGGATCGCAATCGCCGAGACGACGAGGTCGAACGGCCCGCCGACCGCGCGCGCCCAGGCCGGATGGCGCAGATCGGCCAATGTGTAGCGGACCTGCTCGCCATGTCCCGCCAGACGCTGTCGCGCCTGGTCGAGCATCGGCTGCGAATAATCCTGCAACGTCACATGAGCGCGGGGAAACGCGCGCAGCACCTCTTCGCTGACGACACCGTAGCCGCCGCCGACATCGAGCACGGCGAGCTCGGCATCGGCCGGACGCCCCGCTGCCGCCAGCATCTGGCGCAGGCGCACGCGACGCTCGTCGTCGCGGGTCAGGTCGCGCGCGATCCATTGATCGACATAGCTTGCGGAATGCCAGTCGTGATGATCGATCGGGACCGCGTCGTGGGTCGAGGACATCACCCGCCTCCTGTTCAGTGTCTCGCCGCGATCATAGCCGAGCGCGGGCCATAACCGAATGCGGGCGCTTGCAGCATCGGCCGAGTTGTGACAACCAGACAGAGAGTGTCGAGGCTGAAGGAGCAGACCGCAAATGGCGCGCTACGATTTTGACATGTTCACGATCGGCGCCGGCTCCGGCGGAGTGGCGAGCTCGCGGCGTGCTGCCGGCTATGGCGCCCGGGTGGCGATCTGCGAGGAATTGCGGATCGGCGGCACCTGCGTGCTGCGCGGCTGCGTGCCAAAAAAGCTGCTCGTCTATGGCGCGCAATTCGCCGACGCCTTTGCCGATGCCGCCGGCTATGGCTGGACCGTGCCGCCGGCGGAATTTGATTGGCCGCGCCTGATTGCCGCCAAGGACAAGGAGATCGGCCGGCTGTCGCAGATCTACATCAACATGCTGAACAATGCCCGTGTCGAGATTATCGACGGGCGCGGCATCGTTGTCGATCCGCATACGGTCGAGATCGGCGGCCGGCGCTACACCGCCGACAAGATCCTGGTCGCGGTCGGCGGCTGGCCGGAGACCCCGCCTCTGCCCGGGATCGAGCATGTCATTTCGTCAAACGAGGCGCTCGATCTGCCGCAGCTGCCGCGGCGCATCGTGATCGTCGGCGGCGGCTATATCGCGGTCGAGTTCGCCGGCATCTTCGCCGGGTTCGGCAGCGAGGTCGTCGAGATCATCCGGCGCGAGGAGGTGCTGCGCGGGTTCGATGAGGATCTGCGGGTCTATCTCGGCGAGGAGATGCGCGGGCGCGGTGTCACGCTCCGCAACCGCACCACGGTCGCGCGGATCGACAAGACTGCAAGCGGCTACACCCTCACCACCGGGGACGGTGGCACGATCGAGACCGATCTCGTCATGTACGCCACCGGCCGCAGGCCGAACACCAAGGGGCTGGGGCTGGCCGAGACCGGTGTCACGCTGACCGAGCATGGTGCCGTCGTGGTCGATGAATGGCAACGCTCGACGACGGTGCCGAACATCTACGCCGTCGGTGATGTGACCGACCGGATCAATCTGACGCCGGTGGCGATCGCCGAGGGCCGCGCGATCGCCGAGACGCTCTACAACAACAACCCGATCCGCATGGACCATGACGACGTGCCCTCGGCCGTGTTCAGCCAGCCGCCGATCGGCACGGTCGGGCTGAGCGAAGAAGAGGCGCGCCGCCGCTATGGTGACATCGATATCTATGCGTCCCGCTTCCGGCCGATGAAAAACACGCTGTCGGGGCGCGACGAGCGCACCTTTATGAAGCTTGTCGTCGATGCCAAGAGCGAGCGGGTGGTCGGCTGCCACATGCTCGGCCCCGACGCCCCGGAAATCATCCAGGGCTTGGCGATCGCGGTCAAATGCGGCGCCACCAAGCGGCAGTTCGACCAGACCGTCGGCATCCACCCGAGTGCCGCCGAGGAGTTCGTGACGATGCGCGACAAGGTCGCCCGCCCGGCGAAGCTTGCCGCGGAGTGACGGACGTCAGCCAACAGAGGCTTTAACCTGGCACCTATTCCGACCTATATTCTTGTGTAGACGGAGGAATTGAAATGTCGGGCTTGGCGGCAGCGTTTAAGAAGGCTGGGATTACAGCGAAGAACCCGCGTTGGAGCTGGTCTGCACGCAGCGCAGATGGCAAAGCTGTCGTTATGACACTTTGGAAAGACCTCATCAACTATAGGGCGACGCCGATTAGCTACAGCACGTTTGGTCGAGAAAATCGTTCGGTATTGATTAATCGAACGGGCAATCGTGAACGCCTAGAAAACCTCAAATGGGTACGTGACCATTGTGATGGTCTATTTCGCGTCATTATAACTACGGCCAAAGATGTCAACGCGGATACACGAGAGATCGAAGATGCTCACTATCAGGCACGGATGATTATGAAGCTGGTCGAATTAAACGAGGCAACCGGCGAGTTTCGTGCCGAAGTGGCGTCGGATATATCGAAGGGACCGCAGAGCAAAAAGACCTCAGGTGACGTAATGGGAAACACCCACAAGGTGACGCGGATGGTGCTCCCGGAAGCGCCAAAAAGCGGCAATTCACTGGAATCGGCTGCGGTCGACCGCCACTCAACGCAGCCCGGGAAGGAGGATGTCCTGCGCGCTCGCCTTGTTAAAGGCGAAATCGATCACAGGGAATTAACTCGCGAGATCATCTCTCGTTTTCCGAAGATTCTGACTGAACTTGCCAAATGATCCTAAATGGCTGTCGATAGAGACAGTCGTGGACATCAATCGGGCCGTTGTCGAGATCACCGGCGAGCCGCATGCCCTCCGGGACAGCGGCCTGCTTGAGAGCGCCCGGCGCGTCCACAAAACGCGATTGCCTATGGCGAAGAAGATGTGATCAGGCTCGCTGTCCGGCTCCTTGCGGGGATTGCTCAAGCGCATGCTTTCGTCCAAGGGAACAAGCGCACCTGCTTTGTCGCCATGGTGCAATTCCTGAATGAGAATGGCTACGATCTGACAATCGAAGACGAAGCGGGTTGGGCTGACACGGTGGTCGCTCCGGTCGAGCATCGGACCAGCGAAGAAGATTTTGTTCGGGAAATCCGGCCGTTCGTGACCGAGAGTATAGTACGCGGGAACGCCTTCCTCGCATCAGGTGCGTGCGTCGGGGGAGTGCCGGAGTGGTCGGGCGATGGGTCGGGCCAGCCAGCATCGGAGCGGGACCATGCCTTACGAGCTCTATTACTGGTCGGCGATCCAGGGGCGTGGCGAGTTTGTCCGGCTGGCACTCGAGGAGGCTGCCGCGGAATATGTCGATGTCGCGCGCCAACCGAGCGGCGAGAGCGAGATGATGCGGCTGCTCGAGAGCGAGGAGGTGCGCCGCCCGTCCTTCGCCCCGCCCTACCTGAAGGCCGGACCGCTTCTGATCGGGCAGACCGCCAATATCCTCCTTTATCTAGGCGCGCATCACGGCCTCTCCCCGGTCGCCGAGGCGGGCCGGCTGTGGGCCCATCAGCTGCAATTGACGATCGCCGATTTTGTCGACGAGGTGCACGACACCCACCACCCGATCGCCAGCAGCCTCTATTACGAGGATCAGCGTCAGGAAGCGCTGGCGCGCGCCGGCGATTTCCGCCGCTCGCGAATGCCGAAATATCTCGGCTATTTCGAGCGGGTGCTAGTGCGCAACACGGCGCGCGGCGGCCATCTCGTCGGCGCGCGGCTGAGCTACCCCGATCTGTCGCTGTTCCAGATCGTGGCCGGTCTGCGCTACGCTTTTCCGCGGGCGATGGCGGCAGGCGAACCCAGATATCCGCGCATCACAGCATTGCACGACCAAGTCGCGGCCCGCCCGCATATCGCCGCCTATCTCGCCTCCGACCGGCGCATCCCGTTCAACCAGCACGGCATCTTCCGCCATTATTCCGAGCTCGACGGCGAGGATTAGCATCCGGTCGAGGCCGACCTTCGGCTGCGCCGCTGGCAGGTCAAGACGGCGCAATCGCACTTGGCAGCACCGTCTGGGCTTGGCTAGGGTGCCGCACCTTTCGGGTGACAGCAGGTCCGGTCATGGAATTCGGCATGTTCCACGAGTTTCCGACGCTTCCCGGCCGATCGGAGGGCGAAGCCTTCGACGAGGCGATGGCGCAGGTCGATGCTGCCGAACGGCTCGGGCTCGATGTGATGTGGCTGGCCGAGCTGCATTTCGAGCCGCGCCGTTCGGTGTTGTCGGCACCGCTCAGCATCGCCAGCGCGATTGCCGCACGCACCCGGCGCATCAAGATCGGCATCGCCGTGCAGGTCCTGCCATTGTGCCATCCGCTGCGGCTCGCCGAAGAAGCTGCCACGGTCGACCAGCTCAGCCACGGCCGGTTGATCTTTGGCGTCGGCCGCAGCGGTGTGGCGCAGACCTACGAGGCCTATGGCATCTCCTATGCCGAGAGCCAGGCCCGGTTTCGCGAGGTCCTCGATGTCGTGCAGCGCGCCTGGACCGAGCCGACTTTCTCGTATGAAGGGATTTATCATCGCTTCAAGAATGTGAGCCTGGTGCCAAAGCCCTACCAACGGCCAGCTCCGCCGATCCGGATCGCGGCCAGCACGCCCGACACGTTTCCAGCGATCGGCCGCCGCGGCGCACCGATTTTCGCCTCGGTGCGGCACACCAGCTGGGCCGATCTCGGGCGGCAGATCGCCTCCTATCACGAGGCCTGGCGGGCGGCGGGCCATCCCGGCCGTGGCCAGGTTTTCGTTTCGGCGCCGACGTATCTTGCCGAGAGCGACGAGCGCGCCCGCGCCGAGCCGAGGGACAGCATCATGCATTTCTATCGCGAGCAGGCGAATTTGCTCGAAGGGGCGGCGAGACTGGTCGATCCCGAAACCGCGGCGCGGCGCATGCGGCGGGTGCGCGACCTGCGCGCCCGGACCTATGAGGACGCGCTCGCCGCCAATGCACTGATCGGCACGCCCCAAGCGATCGCCGCGAAACTCCGTGCATTGCAGGACGAGATCGGACTCAGCGGCGTTCTTGCCGAATTGAATTGCGGCGGGCTGATCCCGCACGAACACGTCGTGGGCGCGATGCGGCTGCTGTGCGAAGAGGTCATGCCCCGGTTCGCCGCTGCCCCGCAAAGCGGGCACTGACCGTGTGAATCGAAGCGACAAAGGAAATTCCGATGTTGACCCTATATTTCTCACCGGGATCGAGTGCGATGGCGACACATATCGCGTTGCACGAGATCGGCGTCCCGTTTGACGCGAGGCCGCTATCCTTCGCCAAGCGCGAGCAGCACTCGCCGGAATATTTGCAGGTCAACCCCGAAGGCAAGGTGCCGAGCCTCGTGATCGACGGCCGGGTGCTGACCGAGGTGGCGGCGACCCTCTACTATCTCGCCAGGCGCTACCCCGAGGTGGGGCTGTGGCCCCAAGGCGGGCTCGAAGCCGAGGCGCAGGCGATCTCGTGGATGTCGTTCATCGCCGCCACCGTGCATCCGGCGCGCCGGATCGGGCTCGAGCGCTGGAAGGAGGTCTTCAAGATCACCGAGCCGCGCTTGGGATCGAAACATTGGGCGGTCGGCGACGCATATTCGATCGCCGACATCCACCTGTTTCGCCTCTATTGGCGGTTCAAGACCACAACCCGGCCCGCCACCGGCGAATATCCATCTCTCGACGCTCATTATGAGCGAATGATGGCACGCCCCGCAGTGCAAAAGACGATCGAGATCGAAAGCGCAATCGGCTACAACCTGCCGTAGCCGAAATCCGCGCATCGCACCGGCGCCGGCAGAGCAAAGCGCGTGCTGGCGCGAATGGTTCAGCGCTGGCGCGCCGCGCAAGCTCTCGCACGCGATCTCGACGCAGCGCTGGCACTCGAGCGGCGAGGCCGGCTGGCGGAAGCCGCGGCGGTGTACCGAGGGGTGCTCGAGCGCGAGCCCGGTCACGTCCGGGCGCTCTTCAACTTCGGGCTGATCCGGGTCCGGCAGGCCGCGCTCGACGAGGCGATCGGCCTGCTCGCCGTGGTGGTCGAACGCCGCCCGGATTTTGCCGAAGCGCACAACGCGCTGGGCATTGCCTTGCGCCTCTGCGACCGGCACGAGGAGGCGCTCGCGGAATACGCCAAGGCGCTCGCCATCAAACCCGACTATGCAGAGGTCGAAACCAATATCGGATTGGCGCTGCAGGCGCAGGGCCGGGCGGCCGAAGCGATCGGGCACTACCAGCGGGCACTGGCGCTCAAACCCGACTACGCCGAAGCCGAGAGCAATCTCGGCGCAGCGCTGCGCGAGCTCTACCGGTTCGAGGAGGCAGCGGCGCACTATCACCGGGCGGTGGCCCTGCGACCCGACGCCGCCGGGGCGTGCAGCAATCTCGGCGCCGCCTTGCAGCTGATCGGCCGGCACGACGAGGCGCTGGCGCGGTTCGATCAGGCGCTGGCCATGACGCCCGGGCTTGCCGAAGCCCATCACGGCCGGGGCACTGCGCTGCGCACCCTGGGGCGGCTCGACGAAGCGCGCGGCGAGCTGGAGCAGGCGATTGCGCTGGCCCCGCGCAAGGCCGAGTTCTATCGCTCGCTCGCCGAAATGAAACGCTTTACCCGCGACGAGCCGCACCTTGCCGCGGCCGAGGCGCTCGCCCGCGAAACCGCCGCATTATCGCCGCAGGAGCGTATCCATCTCTGCTTCGCGCTCGGCAAAATCTATGACGATCTTGGCGAGCACGAGCGCGCCTTTGCCCATCTTGTGGAGGCCAACGCGCTCAAGCGCGAGTGCACTCTCTACAACGAAACCGCGGTTCTAGGGCAGCTCGACCGCACCCGCGAGCTGTTCAGCACCGAGGTCATGCGCGAGCGGGCGGGGCAAGGCGAGCCGTCACCGCTGCCGGTCTTCATCATCGGCATGCCGCGCTCGGGCACGACGCTGGTCGAGCAGGTGCTGGCGAGCCACCCGAACATTCATGGCGGTGGCGAGCTCAGCGATTTCGCAAATTCGGTGGCGGCGCTCGGCAGCCCCGCCGGGGTACCGCCCGATATCGGCGGCGAGGAGCTGCGGCGCATCGGTGGGCGCTATCTCGAGCGGCTTGCGGCCCTGGCGCCGTCGGCGCTGCGGATCACCGACAAGATGCCGGCGAATTTCCGGTTTGCCGGGCTGATCCACCTGGCCTTGCCCAATGCCCGCCTCGTCCATGTCAGCCGCGACCCGGTCGACACCTGCCTGTCGTGCTTTTCGATCCTGTTTGGCGGTGATCAGCCCTTCACCTACGATCTCGCCGAGCTCGGGCGTTATTATCACGCCTATCGGCAGCTGATGGCGCATTGGCGCACGGTGCTGCCGCCGGGGGTCATGCTCGAAGTGAGATACGAGGCGCTGGTCGGCGATTTCGAAAGGGAAGCGCAGCGCCTTGTTGCCCATTGCGGGCTCGAATGGAACGAGGCTTGTCTCGACTTCCACAAGACGCAGCGGCCGGTTCACACCGCCAGCTCGGTGCAGGTGCGCCAGCCGCTCTACCAGAGTTCGGTGCGCCGGTGGCGACCGCCGCCGGACCAGCTTGCGCCGCTGCTCCAGGGCTTGACCGGCGCCTGAGACCATCCGCGGCCGGATGTAGCGGCAGCACGGATCAGACTGCTTTGCGCCGCGCAACCAGCCAGCCGAGACCGCAAAAGCCGACGAGCATCACCCACAGCGAGCGTGGCTCCGGCACCGCAGAGGGGAGTTCCTCCGCCAACACGACGCTGACGCCAACGGGTGAAAAGCTCGCCGGAACAGTTGTCATCGTCGGACCATAAGGGGCCTGGGAGCCAATATAAGCAAGCAGTTGATCGTTGATGTCGAACGTGTTCGGACCGGCGGGAATGTCAGCTGTGAAGGTGCCGCTGGTGAAATCGGTCCCGGGGATGGCCACCGGCACGATCGAGGTCGTGCCGACCGAGGCCCCGTCGACAAAGGCCTGGAAGACGTGTCCGGCGCCAAACGGCACCGTTTGCTGTACGGCCATCACCAGGGTGCCGGCAAATGTCGCGGTGAAGGCGATCGGCCCGCAGGCGGGCGGAGCGGTACCGTTGATGATGCCGCCGACATCGCCATCAGGCGGCGATGAGGGCCAAACACTGCCCGGCGGAGAGGGACAGGCTGCCGACGCTTGCGGGCTATAGGTGCCGATCGGCTTTGGCGCGGCGCTCGCCCCACCGGAGACGAGGCTCAGCAGCGTTGCTCCAGGTAGGAGATACCGGTTCATCGGTACGCCCTGTTAACGTTAATAATTTATCTCATTATTCACACCGCGCGCGAAATCGTCAATATCTCTGCATATCCACGGTTTGGACCGCGGCCGAGCGTGCGCTTTGCCACCCGCCGGGCGATGTGGGCCACTGTTGAGGAGTGCCCGGGCCTATTGCGGGCGAAACCGCTTGCCGTGACCGATGAGGGCGTGGCGCGGCAAATGAACTCCTTTGCCGGCATCGTCGATAACCTGCCCGATCACCTGCGCGCGGCGGTTGTGCCGGCCGAGGATGGCGAGGACCCGATCCGCATCTTGTCGCGCGGCGAGCACGCAAAAGCCGACCCCCATGTTGAAGACCCCGAACATTTCCGCCTCCTCGACCGCTCCGCATCGCTGGATCAGCCCAAAGACCGGCGGCGGCGGCGGCAGCGCATCGAGCTCGAAACCGACCCGTGCGGCTACTCGGGGCAGGTTCAGCAGCCCGTCGCCAGTGATGTTGATCAGCGCCTTCACCGTCGGGACCTCATCGATCACAGCCAGCATCTCGGGCACATAGATCGGGGTCGGGCGCAGCAGCTCCTCGCCGAGCGGCACCCCGAGCTCCGGCACAATCCGGTCGATCCCCAGACGCGCTTCCTGGAGCAGCACCCGGCGAGCAAGGGTCAGGCCGTTCGAGTGGATGCCGTCGCTGGCGACGCCGATCACGATATCACCCGGCAGCAGCGCACTTCCGGTGATGATCCGGTCGAGCGGCACCAGCCCCACCGCCATCCCGACCAGGTCGAAGCCATGGACCACGCCCTTGAGCTGCGCGATCTCACCCCCAGAGATCGAGATGCCGGCCCGCCGCGCGCCCGCCGCCAGCCCGATCGCGATCGCATCGAGC
>JBOHME010000080.1:0-18789 GCA_050729795.1 Allostellaceae bacterium
ACGCAGTCCAGGCGAGGATCGCCGCAGCGACCGCCTCGGGCTGGTCGAGTTCGGCCAGATGGCCGGCGCCGGGGATCGCCCTGATCTCGGTCGGGCCGGCGATCCCGGCGGCAAAGCGGTCGGCATAGCTGCGCGGCATGATGCGGTCTTCGGCCCCCCAGATTAAGAGGGTCGGCGCGTGGATCAGCGGCAATCGCTTTTCGAGCCTGGTGTTGCCGAGCGGCCAGAAGGCCCGGGCCGCGGCCTCGCTGGCGCGGGTCTGCTCGATCGGCCATTCGGGCGAATTAGCGCCTTCAGGCGGCGATTTGAGCTGGTTCCAGCGCTCGGGGTCGGCGCAGAGCAGCGCCGGCACCTCCGGCGGGCGCTGTGCCCAGGGGTCGGTTGCCGGCTCCTTTTCGTCGAACAGTCCCCAGGGCGCGATCAGCGCCAGCCGGTGGACCATGTCGGGCCAGATCGCCGCGATCTCGGCGGCAAACGACGCGCCAACCGAGCCGCCCGCCAGATCGGCGCCGTCGAGCCCGGCCTTGTGCAACAGCTGACGGACCGTCAATACCCAATCGAAATGGCTGTCGAGCACGGTGTGGCCGCGGTCGCCACCCGGAAAGCCCGGCAATGACGGCACGACGAGCGTGCGCTCGCGCGCCAGCGCGTCGAGAAACGGGATCCAGCGCGGCAGCCCGCCAAACCCGGCCAGAAAGCCGAGCTTCGGCCCCGCACCTTGCTGCCATACCCGGCAGGAAAAGCCGTTGACCTCGACCGGGATTTCCCGCCTCTCGCCCATGCCCCGCTCCCGCCATACGCCGTGACCCAGCCTGACCCGACGCCCCGCCGAGGTCAACCCACGCCGCTCCGCGCTGCGGCCAGCCGGTGCCTGATCTCGGCGCGCCCGTTCGGCGCCGCGCCGAGCATGCCATTCGAGGCCGGCTCGCAGGATCGAGCCCGGAACCCAAGAGCACCGGTCTTTGCCGAGAGCTGGCAGGCGGAGCCCGCGCTCGGGAGCGGCGGTTTTTCGGCATTTCACTCACATGCTCTTCTGCCGGGAAAGCGGGCCCGTGCCGCTGCCGTGGGCATTGACGGAGGTCGGCGGTGGCGGCCAGATGCGGCGGTGGCGCGACATACGAAATTCGTCGAATACCGGCGCGGGCGCGCGGTGTGAGCCTCGCGGATTGGGCGGGGCTGGCGGGGGCGAGCTTTGCCGCAGCGCTGTTGCAGGCGGCCGGCGGCTTCGGCTTTGCGATCATGGCCGTGCCGCTGTTTTTGATCGTCGTCGAGCCGCAGCGTGCGGTCCAGCTCGTCGTCATTCTATCGACGGCATTGTGCGTCGCGGTGCTGCCGGGGCTGTGGCGGGCGACCGCACCGCGGCTGTTTTTGCGCCTGATGCTGGGCAGCCTCATCGGGCTGCCGATCGGTCTCGCCCTATTCCGCTATGCCGATCCGAGGGTCGTGCGCCTGACCGTCGGCGCGGCGATCCTCGTCTTTGCGCTGCTGTTCGCGCTGGCGCGTCGTCGTCAGCGCGGCGGCGGGCGGGCGCTCTTGGCGATGACCGCAGGCCGCGACCTTACGGTCGGATTGGTGTCGGGCGTCGCCACGTCGCTGGCTGGGATCTCGGGACCCCCGGTCGTGATCTATCTGCTGCTGACCGCGGCCCCGCCGCGCATGGTGCGTGCGACGCTGATCGCGTATTTCGCGCTCGCCTATGCGGTGACCCTGGCCGCCAATGTCGCGACACTCGGGGTCCCGGCGCAGACCTGGCTCGCCGCCGGCGTGTTGATCCCGTTCGCGGTGGTGGGAGGTCTCATCGGAAGGCCGCTCGGCGACCGGCTCGGCACCGACGCCTTTGCCGCTCTGGCAATCGGCGTGCTCGCCGCGGCCGGGCTCTACGCTCTGTTTGCGGCGGCAAAGCTTTGAGGAGGTCGCCTGGAAAAACCGGCGCCGCCAGGCGAGCGCGCGTCCGACCCGGCCGACATAGGCTAGTGACGGCGGCGGCGCTGTCGAGTACTATCGCAACACCAGCGTCAGCCGCTCCGGAACGCTCCGCTGCTGTAAAAGGATAATGTCTCGGGGCTCGGCCTGTCGTAGTGTGCAACACGGTAAGTGACTAGGTGAAATGATGATCGGCCCGCCCGGATTGCCCAAGTACGGACGCCGAGTCTTTTCTTTTGCGGCCGGCAAGCCGCGCCGGTCTCGACATCGCTTGAATACGTGGAAATGGGTAACCGGGTTGTACCTCGCGGGAGTGCTCGCCCACTTCAGCCATCACATGGTATTCAATTTTGCCCAAGGCGATCCGTCCTTTGCCGCGGCGCTGACCAGCGCACCGGTCAGCTTTGCCTGGCCGGCCGATCTGATCGGCACCCTGATCGCGATGAGCTGACCCTGGCGCGACGCTTTGGTCGAGCCGGATCCGCGCCGAGAGCGCCGGACCCTCCTGCCGCCACCAACCTTGCGGCACACTCGACGAGCCGACACAATGCCGCCGGCGCAGGGGGACATAATGGAACGAATATCGCAATCGCCGCTGGCGGCTTATCAGATGCATCTCGACAGCGGTGAGCTCGCCTATCAATGGAGCCCGCAGGCGAACCGTGCGGTGTTTTACCCGCGGGTGATCTGCCCTTACAGCGGCAGCGACCGGCTCGAATGGCGGACGAGCGCCGGTCTCGGCACGGTCTATGCTACCACCGTCACCCATCCGCGCGATGGTGCGCCCTACAATGTCGCGCTCATAGACATGGATGAGGGCTTTCGGCTGATGAGCCGGGTCGAGGACATCGCCCCCGAGGATGTGCGGATCGGCATGCGGGTCAAGTTCCGGGTCCATCGCCCCAAGGGTGACGCATCGGGCGACGAGCCCGCCTACCCGGTTTTCACACTGGTGGAGGGTGCCTAGATGGACGGGCTCGTGCGCGGCTCGACCGCAATCGTCGGCGTCGCCGAAAGCGATTTGGGTGCGGTCGCCGCCGAGATGAGCCCGATCGATTTGATGGCTCAGGGCATCCATCGGGCACTCGCCGATTGCGGGCTGGCACTCAAGGACATCGACGGGCTCGTTTGCGCCACCGCGCAAAGCCGCACTTCGGGGCTCAACCTTGCAGAATATCTCGGCATCTCGCCGGCTTTTGTCGACACGACGATCCTCGGCGGTTCTTCGTTCATGTTTCATGTCGCGCATGCGCAGGCAACATTGCAATTGGGCCTGTGCAAGGTTGCGGTTATCGCCTATGGCTCGACCCAGCGCACGATCGGCCGGCGCCACGCCTCGGTGCGCGAATACAATCTCTACGAGACGCCATTCCGCCCCTTCCTGCCGTCGACCGCCTATGCGCTCGCCGCCTCGCGCCACATGCACCAGTACGGCACGACGCGCGAGCAACTGGCCGCCGTCGCGGTCGCGGCGCGGCAATGGGCGCTCATGAACCCGGTCGCCTGGGAAAAAAAGCCGCTGACGATTGCCGAGGTGCTGGGCGCGCGGATGATCAGCTATCCGTTTACGGTGCGCGACATCTGCCTCGTCACCGATGGCGGCGGTGCCGTGATCATGACCACCGCCGAGCGCGCCCGGTCATTGAAAAAGCCGCCCGCCTACGTCTTGGGCTGCGGCCAGGCGATCACCCACGCCAATATTTCAAGCATGCCCGACCTGACCCAGACCGGCGCGCTTACCTCGGGCCGCCAGGCGTACGCGATGGCCAAGCTCGGTCCGGCCGACATCGATGTGCTCGAGCTCTACGACGCGTTCACGATCAACCCGATCCTGTTTTTGGAAGACCTCGGCTTTTGCAAAAAGGGTGAGGGCGGCGCCTTTGTCGAGGGCGGGCGCATCGCCCCCGGCGGCGCGCTCCCGGTCAACACCAACGGCGGCGGCCTCTCTTATTGCCACCCCGGCATGTACGGCCTCCTTTTGTTGATCGAGGCGACCCGACAACTGCGCGGCGAATGCGGCGCCCGGCAGGTCGCGAAATGTGAAACCGCGATCGCCCACGGCAATGGCGGCGTCCTCTCCTCGCAAGCCACCGTGATCCTGGGGGCCGCGGCGACGATACGAGCCTGAACAATGAGATGCCTATAGGGACGAGGTGCCTGATTCGCCAAACGTGCGCCAGTAGGATCCCTTTTCTTTCGCTGCAAGAGCAGACGCCATTATGCCAGAGCAAGCTCGTCTTATGGTACATGGGCAGGGTGACGTCGAAGTCGAGTTGGTCACGGCTTATCTCAGTGATTTGAAGCACGCATACGATTCCGTTCTGCTTTTCGTGGCAATAATCGACGGAATGAGGCGCGCTGCTCGGGAGCTCCCATTTCCTCCCTCCGTGTGGAATTTCGGATGGCTGGGTCCTCGACGAACCCGCGATTGGCCTCCGACAGCGGAGGAAATAGCATCATATGTCCCCCGCGCCGAGCAACTGATTCTTTCCTCAGTCAGTCTCGCCTCACCGGGCTTTTGGGTGTTCCTAGGCACCCTCAATCCGCTCGAAGTTTTACGTAAATATTTAAACGACCGTCATGAGAGACGTAAGGATTAGAGTTTGACCCAAAATGAATTGAGTGATTTCAGTATCTTGTGGTACTCTCTAGTTGCTAAATCTGCAAGATGTGGACTGAAACCACTCAACCGCGGTATCGCCGCGACGGTCTGCGCTACGCAAGCGACCTAACCGATGCCGAATGGGCGCAGATCGAAGCCTTTTTACCACCGGCAAAAAAGCTGGGGCGTCCGCGCACGACCACGCTGCGCGAGGTGGTCAACGCCCTGCTGTACTTGTTGACGGCGGGCTGTCAATGGCGGTTGCTGCCCAAGGAGTTTCCGCCGTTTTCGACGGTCCAGCGGTTTTTCTACCGCTGGCGGGACCAGGGATTGTGGCAGACGATCAACCATTCTCTGATGATGCGGGTGCGCGCGGCGGCGGGCCGCGAAGCCAGCCCCAGCGCCGGGGTGATCGACAGCCAGTCGGTCAAGACCACCGAGAGCGGCGGCCCTCGCGGCTACGACGCCGGCAAGAAGATCAAGGGGCGCAAGCGCCACCTGCTCACCGACACCAACGGCTTGCTGGTCGGGGCGGTGGTCCATCCAGCCGACACCCAAGACCGCGACGGCGCGCCGCTGGTGTTGGCGGCCGTTCGCTATCTCTACCCTTGGCTGCGCCATGTCTTTGCCGATGGGGCCTACAACGGGGCCAGGCTCGACACCACGCTCGCCAAAATCGGCCGGTGGACGATCGAGATCGTCAAGCGCTCCGATGTCGCCGCGGGATTTGTCGTGCTGCCGCGGCGTTGGGTAGTCGAGCGCACCTTCGCCTGGCTCAACCGCAACCGGCGCCTCGCCAAAGACTTTGAAGCCACCCTGTAAACTGCCCTCTCCTGGCTGTTCCTCGCAAGCGTCAAACTCCTCATGCGGCGACTTGGTAGAACCGTACAGCCAATCGTTGTAATGTGAGTCATACTCTCAGGAATACAGAGAGACAGCTGAAAAGCGACGGCTTGCGCTTGAGAACCTGAGCCTAGAAAGCCGGGTGATTGGCGAGCGGATCAGATTAGCAAGGGAACTTGGTGCGACAGACCATGATCTTGCCCCGCTGCTCAACGAATTAGTTTACAAACCGCTCGTCGCCCTCGACCCTTATCAGGATAAGGGCGTAATTGACCGTGCTGAAATCTCGTTCGATCACACGCGATGAAGTACCCACCGACCATCCCGACGAAGGGTCGGGGCCCATGTCAGCCGCTGAAATCGATGTTCTACGTCTATCTCCTCGCCAGCAAGCCATACGGAACTCTTTACATCGGCACGACTGCCGATCTCGGGCGACGGGTTTGGGAGCACAAGAACAGGTTCGTCCCCGGCTTCACCAAGCGATACCAAGTCGAACGGTTGGTTTGGTTTGAGGCCCACGAAAATGCGGCCGCAGCACTTCGACGCGAAAAACAGCTCAAGGAATGGAAACGCGACTGGAAAATCAATTTGCTGGAGCGAGACAATCCACACTGGCTCGATTTATATCCGAGCCTCCGGCTATGAATTGCTTCGACGATCCCAATGCCGACGAAGGTCGCAATCCATGACTGCAGTGGGCACCGGCCTCCGCCGGTGTGGACGGAAGCAACGCAGTGGCGCGGAACGCCGCGCAGTCTCAAGATATCGACGCATTCTGACCATCCCGACGAAGGTCGGGACCCACGGCCGCCATGGGCGGCGGCCTCCGCCGGTGTGGGTGGGGTAGAAGGTGCGGGCGCCAGGGTTCACGCTGCCGCAGAAATAACGAATAATGCCGTCGTGCGCGATCGGCGGAGGGATGCAAATGGCGGACAACACACTGGTACGCTTTGAGAATGTCGATGGGATCGGCGTTGTCACGATCGACAATCCGCCGGTCAATGCGCTGTCGCCGGGGGTGCCCGAGGGCATAATCGAAGCGGTCGAGCGCGGCAATGCCGACCCGGCGATCCGCGCGATGGTGCTGATCGGCGCGGGGCGCAGCTTTATCGCCGGCGCCGATATCCGCACCTTTGGCAACCGGCCGCCGCCGGTCCTTGGCAAGCGCGTGCATGACGTGCTCGACGCGAGCCAAAAGCCGGTCATCGCGGCGATCCATGGCTATGCGTTGGGCGGCGGGTTCGAGATAGCACTTGCCGCCAATTATCGCATTGCGGTGCCGAGCGCCAAGGTCGGGCTGCCCGAAGTCTTGATCGGAATCATTCCGGGTAGCGGCGGGACGCAGCGTCTGCCGCGGCTGATTGGCCCGAAAGCCGCCCTCGAGATGATCACGAGTGGCCGCCATGTGCCGGCCGAGGAAGCGCACCGGCTCGGCATCATCGACGAACTGGTGCCCGAGGACGGCGATCTGCGCCAAGCGGCGATCACGTTTGCCCGACGTGTCGCGGACATCAAGCCATTGCCGCGCATCCGCGACCATGACGACAAGCTCGCCGAGGCCAAATCCGATCCCGGCCTGTTCGAGGCCATGCGGCGGTCGATCGCGCGGCGCGCCCGCAATCAGAAAGCACCCTACCACTGCATCGAATCGGTCGAGAACGCGTCCAAAATGCCGTTTGACGAGGGTGTCGCGCGCGAGCGCGAATTGTTCAATGAGCTCGAAAACTCGGCCGAGGCCCGTGCTCTGCGCTATGCTTTTTTTGCCGAGCGCGAGGTGGCGCGCATCCCCGACATCCCGCGCGAGACGCCGTTGCGCCCGGTCAGGACCGCGGCAATCGTCGGCGCCGGCACGATGGGCGGCGGCATCGCGATGAGCTTTGCCGAATTCGGCTTTCCGGTGAAATTGCTGGAAGTCAGCCAGGAGGCGCTCGACCGCGGCTTGGCGCGCATCCGCGCCAATTACGAGACGAGCGTCAAGCGCGGCAGCCTCTCCGAGGCCGAGATGAACCGCCGCCTCGCATTGATCGAGCCGGTCACCAGCTATGACAACATCAAAGACTGCGACGTTGTCATAGAAGCGGTGTTTGAGCGCATCCCGGTCAAGGAGGAGGTGTTCAAAAAGCTCGACGAAATCATGAAACCGGGCGCGCTTCTCTACAGCAACACCTCGGGCATCGACATCGACATCATCGCCAATGCGACCAAGCGGCCGCACGACGTGGCCGGGACCCACTTTTTCGCGCCGGCCAATGTCATGAAGCTGTTCGAGGTCGTCAAGGGCGCCAAAAGCGCCCCCGATATCCTGGCGACGGCGATGGATCTCGGCCGCAAGATCGGCAAGATCAGCGCCATGGCCGGCAATGGCGACGGGTTTGTCGCCAACCGCAGCCGCACCCCGTTTGGCACCGAGATGACGATCCTGCTCGAAGAGGGCTGTCTCCCCGAGCAGGTGGACAAGGTCATGGTCGATTTCGGCTACCCGATCGGGCCGTTCGCGACGTCCGACCTATCCGGTCTCGACATCGGCTATGACAGCCGCCAGCGCCGCGCCGCGCAAAACCCGAACTATAGGAAATTGCCGATCGCCGATGCGATCGTCGAGGCCGGACGCTTGGGGCAAAAGACCGGGGCCGGCTGGTTCCGCTACGAGAAGGGCGACCGCACCCCGCACCCCGATCCCGAAGTCGCGCGCGTCATCAGGGAGAAGGCGACCGAAATGGGCGTTCCGCAGCGCGAGTTCGGCGACGAGGAGATCCTGCGCCGGCTGCTGTTTTCATCGGTCAACGAGGCCTGCCGCATCCTCGAAGAGGGCAAGGCCTACCGCGCCAGCGATATCGATGTGATGTGGTTGAACGGCTTTGGCTTTCCGCGCTATCGCGGCGGGCTGATGTACTGGGCGGACGGTATCGGCACGGGCGAGGTCTATCGCCAGATCGCCGCCTGGCACCAGCAATACGGCGAACGCTGGGCGCCCTCGGCGCTGCTGCGCCAGCTCGCCGAAACCAACACCCCGTTCCGCGACGCCAAACCCGGAAGGCCAATGTAGGAACGTTTCCCCAGGCTGACGGGTTGAACTGCATTCCGGGAGTTTCCCTCGGGCCAAGTGCAGTGACGTCGCCATCGATCACACGGAAGTGAATCGCGGGTTTGCCGCATCGTTTGTGCACGCGCGGTATGCTATAAGTGCACCCGTGCCTATTTTGTAGGCGGCCGGGGGTGATTATGCGGTCGGTGGTTAGTGGCGCGGCGCGGCGGGTTGGCCGCTTTTTTGTTGTGGCGGCCGGATGGCTGGCGCTGACGATCGGCTCGGCGCATGCCGCGGCAGCTGGGCCGCATCCGCTCGACAGCGGTGCCACCGCCTGGGTGCTGACCGCGTCGGCGCTGGTGCTGTTCATGACCCTGCCCGGGCTCGCGCTGTTCTATGGCGGGCTGGTGCGGGCGCGCAATTTGTTGTCGGTGCTGATGCACTGCTTTGTGATCGGCTGCGTCGTGTCGCTGTTGTGGCTCGCTTTCGGCTACAGCCTGGTGTTCGAGCCCGGCAACGGGCTGATCGGCTCGCTTGGCGCCGCCTTCCTGACCCATGCCAGAGAGCATTTGCTGCCGAACGGCGTGCCCGAAGGTGCGGTCGCGCTGTTCCAGATGACGTTTGCGGTGATCACCCCGGCATTGATCATCGGCGCCTTTGTCGAGCGCGTCCGGTTCCGGTTTGTGGTCCTGTTCTCGGCGCTGTGGCTGGTCTTGGTCTATCTGCCGGTGGCACACTGGGTGTGGGGCGGCGGCTGGCTCGCAGCCCACGGCACGATCGATTTTGCCGGCGGCATCGTTGTGCATACGACGGCCGGTGTCTCGGCGCTAGTCGCGGCACTATTGGTCGGCCCGCGCGATGGTTTCCCACATCGGCTCGCCCCACCGCACAGCCCGGGCATGACGATGGCCGGCGCCGGCATGCTGTGGATCGGCTGGTTCGGATTTAACGGCGGCAGCGCGCTCGCCGCCAACGCGTCCGCGGCCTCGGCGATCCTTGCCACGCATTTTGCCGCGGCGGCCGCCGGGCTCGCCTGGATCGCGCTCGAGCGGCTGCGCCTCGGCAAGCCCACCTCGATCGGCATCGTGACCGGCTGCGTCGCCGGGCTGGCGACGATCACCCCGGCCTCGGGCTATGTCGGACCGCTCGGCGCTGCAGTGATGGGTGCTGCCGGCGGCACGCTGTGCTTTTTCGCCACTTTTTTTGTCAAAAACCGGCTCGTCATCGATGATTCGCTCGACGTCTTTGCCGTCCACGGTATCGGCGGCATGCTCGGCTCGCTGCTGGTCGCGGCATTCGCCTTGCCCGCGCTTGGCGGGGCCGGTTATGGCCACGAATTGAGCGCCGGCAGCCAGCTCGGCGCACAGGCGCTCGGCATCGCCGCGGCGGCGATCTGGTCGGCGGTCTGCACCTTCGGGATCGTCAAGCTCTTGGGTGCCACGATCGGCACGAGGGTCAGCGTCGAGGAAGAGCGCGAAGGGCTCGATCTCGTTAGCCATGGCGAACGCGCCTACGATCTGGTCTGACCGCTAAAGCCGCTCCCTCTCGGCGGCGCCGAGAGGGAGCCGGAAAAGTGTCAGGCGTGGCCGGCGGCGATGTTGTCGCGGCGCTTGGCGGCGGCGTCGGCCTTGGCGAAATCATGCTTGTCGAAACCGTAGAGGCGGGCGCCGCCCGACAGGATCCTGCCGCCCAATTCCGGGGTGATGCTGGCATTGTGCAGCACCCGGCTCGACACCTCGGGAAAGCTCGAATCGAAATGCGGGAAATCGCTCGACACGCAGATATTGTCTGCGCCGCCCAACAATTCGACAACCGCGCCGACCTCGCGCTCGCCGCTCTCGATCGCCGAGAAGCAATTGCGCTGCCAATATTCCTGGGGCGAGAGCTTGAGATAGGGCGCATCGGCCTGGTGGTGCTGGCGCAAATCCCATTCGATCCGCCCCAACAACCCCGGAACCCACCAGCTCTGCGCTTCGAGAAAAGCGACCTTGAGCCGCGGGTAGGATTCGAGGATGCCGCCCAGCAGCAGCGCGATCAGCGCCAATTGCATCTCGGTCGAGTGGCTGGCGACATGACGCATAAACCGGTTCTCGCCATAGCGCGGCTCGATCGTCGAGTAATAGGAGCCGGTGCCCTCGTGAAAGCACAATGGCACCTGTAAATCCTGCAGCATGCCATAGAGTGGGTCCCAGTAGGTCGAGTGCCAATACCGCCCGTTGACGTAATTGGGCCGGACAAATGCGCCGACGGCACCGTATTCTTTGACGCAGCGATGCAATTCGCGGCAGGCGAGATTGACGTCGTGCACCGGCAGCATTGCCGCCATCTTGAGCTGGTCGGGACTGTGCTGGATGAATTCGTGCAGCCAGTCGTTATAGGCGCGGCAGATCGCGTTCGAGAATTGCGGGTCCATGTTGTCCCGCGCGAGAAACGACAGGCCGGCGGTCGGGAACAGGACGGCGATGTCGATCCCCTCCATCTCCATGCCGATCAGCTGGGCCTCGGCGTCATAGCCGCGCTCGACCGCGAACATCACGTTCTTGTTGCCGCGGGCGCCGACCAGCGGGCCGCGAATGCGGTTGTATTGGGAGACGTTGCCGTCATTGCTGGTCGGTGTGCCGTCGAAAAACCACAACGGCCGGCGCCGCATCCCGGTGCTGCCGCCATCGACGGCTTGCATCGCCGAGGTGATCCGCGGCTTGAAGGCCGGGTCGAGGTGTTTGTCGAACAGATCGGTCGGCTCCATGATGTGCATGTCGCAATCGACAAAGCGGTAGCCCTCTTTCATTTCTTCCTCCATGCCGGCGCAGATCGTGAAATCCTGCCTGAAAAATGCCGCGGACGGCAACCGGGCAAGACGCCGGACGTGCTGCCACTACGCCCCGACCACCCCGGTCAGGATCGCCAGGTAATGGCACAAGGCACCGGCGAGCACGAAGGCGTGCCAGATTGCCAACCGGTAAGGCAGCCGGCGCCACAACAGAAAGAGGAGTCCGAGTGAATAAAGGCCGCCGCCCGCCGCGACCAGTGCCACCGTATCGTGCGAAGCCGCCGGGCCCAGTGCTACGAGGCTCGCCCAGCCGAGCAGCAGATAGACACCGACCGATCGACCGAAACTGCCGATGGGGCGGTACAGCTTGGCGAGGATGCCGATCGTGGCGATGGCCCACAACGCGCCTGCGAGGGCGCTCCCACCGAAACCCGGGCGCATCAGGGCAAACGGGGTGGCGGTGCCGGCGATCAGCGCGAAGATGGCTGCGTGATCGAGGCGGCGCAGGAATCGCCGCCGTCGCGTTTCGATTGCTGCCCGATAGCATAGCGAGCAGCCGAGCATCGCCACCAGCGCGCCGGCATAGATGGCGGTGCCGATCACGATGCGGTGATCGGCATCGGCGAGCGCGGTCGCCAGCAGCACGACCGATGCGACGAGCCCGAGCACGAGTCCGCCGCCGAGGACGCATAGATCGGCTGTTCGCTCGGCGCCGCGCCAGGGCGCCAGCGCTGCCGCCGGTTGGCTCATCGGCGGGGCGGCATCAATGCGTGCGGTGTCAATGCGTGTCAGTCTCGGGATCGAGAGACCAGTAATAGCCGACTGTCGGCGCGTGCACCATCGAGTTCACCCCAACGATCGGGCCCGTATAGGTGGTGATCGGTGGCGCGTCGAGCGTATGGCTCGCCGGCGGCGCGGCATCCGGCTCCTCACTGACGATCTGCTGTGAGATGTCGGGCACCGAGCTCAGATTGATCGCTGCCGGACCATCGAGGCACTTCCGGCCCGCTTTTGGAGCACAGGGCGCCGCGTCGGCCGGAGCGAGTGTGACGGCAACAAGAGCGAGGGTTACGACCGAAAGCAGCCAGGGCTTCATCCGAGCGTCCCGCAAGCGAGGTCCACGCCACTCGTTTAGACCAATCGTTAATCGCGCGTCCAGCGCTTCGATGGGGCGGACGCAAAGCCGAGCCTCGTGCAGAGGCGCGTCTGCCTATGGTAACAGGGTGAAATGCGCATACCCGCTATATCGGAGACGCCGTGATGGACCGCATCGATCTTCGCTCCGACACCGTGACCCGGCCATCGGCGGGGATGCGCCAGGCGATGGCGGCTGCCCCGGTCGGCGACGACCAGTATGGCGAGGACCCCTCGGTCAATCGCCTCCAGGAACGCATCGCTCACTTGCTCGGCAAAGATTCCGCACTGTTTGTGCCGAGCGGCACGATGGCCAACCAGATCGGTCTCAAGGTCCTGACCCGGCCCGGTGACGAGGTCGTGCTCGGGCAGGAGGCGCATATCGTCTGGCATGAAGCGGGTGCCGGGGCGGCCAATTCCGGCGTCCAGTTCGCGCCGATCGGCACGGGCGGTCTGTTTACCGCCGAGGAGCTGCGCGCCGCCCACAAGCCGACGGGGCACATCGTCTATCCGCCGACGACACTTGTGGCGGTCGAGAACACGCATAATCGCGGCGGTGGGGTGGTCTTTCCGCAATCGGAAATCGTCTCGATCTGCGCTGCGGCGCGCGAGCTCGGGATGAAGAGCTATCTCGACGGCGCGCGGCTGTTCAACACCGCGGTCGCCTCGGGGCGCCTGCTCGCCGACCTGGCCGCACCGTTCGACCTCGTCTCGGTGGCATTGTCGAAAGGGCTCGGCTGCCCGGTCGGCAGCCTCGTTGCCGGCAGCCATGCCGAGATCGCCCGCGCCCATCGCGCGCGCCGCATGTTCGGGGGCGCGATGCGCCAATCCGGCATTCTCGCCGCCGCCGGGTTCTGGGCGCTCGACCATAATCTTGAACGGCTGGCGGACGACCACGCCAATGCCCGGCTCCTGGCCGAGCGGCTCGCCGGGCTGCGCGGCGTCGTGCTGGACCTCGCTACCGTGCAGACAAATATCGTGATCTTTCACATGGAGGCGCGCGCACCCGACGCGGCCTCGGTCGTCGCCCGCGCCGCCGAGGCCGGCGTGCTGGTCTCGGCCTTTGCCGCCCGCACGGTGCGCGCCGTCACCCATCTCGATGTCGGTCGCGAAGAGTGCCGGCACGCCGCCGATCTGCTCGCCCGCATCATCGAACAGGGCTGAACGGTCTGCCGCCGAGCGATACCCAGGCTGCGGTCCGCCAGGAATTCAGTCTCGCTCGTTCAGCACCGCGATTTCGGCCGGCTCGTAGCCGAGCTCGGCCAGGACCGCCTCGGTGTGTTCTCCGAGCGTTGCCGCAAAGGGCTGCGCCGCGGCCGCTGCCGCAGAGAAGCGGAACGGCGGGTTGAGTGCCAGAAAGCTGCCGCCGGCGTCGCTAATCTCGGTGAACGCCGCGCGGTGGGTGAGCTGCGGGTCGGCCATCGCCTCCTTGACCGTGCGATAGGGCGAGGACGGCACGCCATGCCGGTCAAAGATCGCCTGCACCTCGGCGGTGGTCAGGGTCTTCGACCATTGTTCCAGCTCCTCGACGAGCGCGCCCCAATGGCGCCGCCGGTCGATGTAATTGGCAAACCGCGGGTCCGTAATCCAGCCGGGATTGCCGCTGGCGATCGCGGTGTTCTGAAACGTCCGCTCACTCGCCACCGCCAGCATGATGTAACCATCAAGGGTAGCGATCGGGCCAAAGATCGGCCGCCCTGGCGGCGCCACCGCGAACTGGGCCGCCTGGATCTCGCTTAGTGTCAGGCTCAGCATGCTTTCGAGCATCGACACGTCGATCAGCTGGCCTTCGCCGGTCAGCCGGCGTTGATAGAGTGCCGCCATGATCGCGCCAAAAGCATAGGTGCCGGTCAGCACATCGGCGATAAAGATGCCGCAGTAATCCGGGCGCCGTGCTTCTTCCTGATGCGCGAGATGGGCGAGATCGTAGCCCGAGGCGGCGTGGATCACCGGTGCATAGGCCGGCAGCGCCGCCGATGGGCCGGTCTGGCCATAGCCGGAGATCGCGCAATAAATGAGGTCGGGCTTGACCGCTCGCAGCGCGGCGTAATCGAGCCCGAAACGGCGCATGACACCGGGGCGGAAATTCTCGACCACGACATCCGCGGTGGCGACGAGACGCCGCGCCGCCTCGACGCCGCCCGGCGATTTCAGATCGAGCGCCACGCTTTTCTTGCCGGCGTTGAGCTGGCCGAAGCTGGTGCTGGCGCCGTTGCGCAGCGGCGGCCGGGTGCGCATCATGTCACCTTCGGGCGCCTCGATCTTGATCACCTCGGCGCCGAGATCGGCCAACAACCGCCCGCAATGCGGCCCGGCGATCGTTGTCGTGAAGTCGATCACGCGCAAATCACCGAGATCGCTTTTCATGCAAGCATCCCTTATTCCGGGGTTGATTTCAAACACTGTAAAAAATTACATATTCCGAAGGTAATTGAAATTCTCTGCTTTTAGGCCGCGACGACGTGCAGCGAGATAAAGATCAAGATCGATTGTTAAGAGCGTATGCGATTCAGCCGCAAGCTCCAGCTGCACTGCATCCGCCAAACCGAGCCGGGGAAACTCTTCGCGCTGTGCGGCATTGACGCTCTCGACGTGGCGCTCGTGGAACGCTCCGAGCAGCAGACGGAGCTGTAAGTATATTTGCTCGCGCGCAGGTTCACCGATGTAACCGATTAGATTGGAGGTCTCAGCCAATGTATGCGGCGTCACAACGATCTTTGTCGCTGAACCAACAATTCCTTCGAGAAGATCGAAGTCAAATTCATTGTATGGACGTAGACGTTTATGTTTTGAAATATATGTTCGGGATGTCAAGCCAACTACTAAAAGCAACAAGAGGTTCGCGTCGAGAATAATAGTCTTATCCAGCATCAACGGTCTCGCGATTTTTGATCGAGATGAGTTGGCCAGTGGTATCAGAAATACGAACCACCTTATACTCCCTTAGCCCCAATCGTGGCCCTAGGGCTGCAAGTACTCCATCGGGAGTGGACCAGCGTCTGGAAAATCCGAGGGTGACCGCCCAGGTTTTCGATGGATCGTCGTACTCCACCTCCTCCAGTCCGAGGTTCTCCATTTTTTCATCGGCAAAGATGTGTCGAAGTTCATCTTTTGCCCTGCCGACTGCCGCCCGGACATCCATACCGCCCTCACACCCGCAGACACGCTTACTAAAAGCGAAGCGCAGCACGGCTGGTAACCCCAGCCTCTCGCGATCAAGCTTAGCAGTCTTGCGGTCGGCTCGGAACTGTCAAGCCGCAAGGCCTCTCTGGCGTCGGCCGAGACCCGCGGCTTGCGTTTGAGCTGCTTCGGTGCGAAGAGAGCGGCGGGCTTCTTGAGGGAGAACCGACATGGCGTTCCGCAATATCCAGGCTGGAATGGCGCATTATCGCGGCCACGGCGGCGATCGCGGTGACGCATATTATGCCCATCCGGCCAATGATGGGCCGCATCCAGGTGTGGTCGTGGTGCATCACATGCCCGGCTGGGACGAATGGACCTGCGAGGTGGCGCGCAAATTCGCCCATCACGGCTATGCGGCGGTGGCGCCGAGCCTCTATTTCCGCGTCGGTGACGGCGCGCAGGAGGCGGTCGTCAACAAGGTGCGCGAGGGCGGTGGGGTCCCCGACGAGCAGATGCTCGGTGACGTGACCGGCGCCATCGACTTTCTGCGTTCGCAACCACATGCCAGCGGCAAGGTCGGGGTGATCGGCTTTTGCTCGGGCGGCCGGCAGACCTATCTCGTCGCGGCCAAGCTGTCGCACCTGATCCAGGGTGCGGTCGATTGCTGGGGCGGCAACGTGATCGTCGACGACAAGTCGCGGCTGACCAAGGCGCAACCGGTGGCACCGATCGAGCTTACCGAAGGCATCAACTGCCCGCTTCTCGGGCTGTTTGGCAACGAAGACCCGAACCCGTCGGCCGACCAGGTCAATCGCACCGAGGCCGAGCTGAAAAAGCACGGCAAAAATTACGAATTTCATCGCTACGACGGCGCCGGGCATGCGTTCTTCGCGCATTACCGGCCGAACTACCGGCCCGAGCGGGCGGTCGATGGCTGGCATAAGGTGTTCGCCTTTTTTCACAAGACCCTCGGCGCGCCGCGCAGCTGAGCGGTTGGATGCGCGTGGTCGATGATTGATGCGGCGATCGTCGGTCTCGGTCGCTGGGGCCGCACGCTCGTCGCGTCGGTTCAGGGCACAAGCGAGCGGCTGCGCTTTACCCGCGGGGTCGTTCGCAGGCCGGAGCAGCATCGCGACTTTGCCAACGCCCACGCGCTTGCCCTCGGAACCGAGCTTGCGGCGGCGCTCTGCGACCCCGCCATCGGTGCCGTCATTGTCGCGACCCCGCACTCGCTGCATTGCGAAACCATCCTCGCCGCCGCAGCGGCAGGAAAGCATGTCTTCTGCGAAAAGCCGCTATGCCTGACGCGGGCTGAGGCGGAGGGTGCAATTGCTGCCTGCGATGCGGCGCGGGTGGTGCTCGGGGTTGGCACCGACAAGCGCTTTGTTCCGGCGGTGCGCGAACTCCTCCGGCTCGCCAAGGCCGGTGAGCTCGGTCGCATCCTCCATCTCGAGGCGCATTTCAGCAACGAGATCGCCGGCTCGTTTTCAGCGTGGCGGTTCTCGCCCGGCGAGTCGCCTGCCGGAGGTCTGGCCGGCACCGGCATCCATATGCTCGACGCCTTGATCGCGCTGGCCGGGCCGGTGCGCCGGGTGCAGGCGCTGCTGTTGTCGCATCATCCGCCACCCGATCCGCTCGACAGTCTCTCGGTGCTGCTCGAATTCGCGTCGGGAGCCAGCGGCACGCTGGCTGCGGTCCGTTCGACCCCGGCCTATATGCGTCTGCATGCCTTCGGCCGTAACGCTTCGGCCGAGGTGCTGGGACGGGCCGATCTGGTATTGCAGAAGAGCGGCGCCGAGCCGGACCATCGTCGGTTTGCGCCGGTCGATTCGGTGCGCGCGAACCTCGAAGCCTTTGCCGAAGCCGCGTCGAGCGGCGCGCCCTATCTGATCCCGACCAGCGAAATCCTCGCCACGGTCGCCGC
Organism: Allostellaceae bacterium; assembly: GCA_050729795.1. Lineage (GTDB taxonomy): Bacteria > Pseudomonadota > Alphaproteobacteria > ATCC43930 > CGMCC-115725 > AP-15. The sequence goes on from JBOHME010000080.1 coordinate 17,348, forward strand.
CTTTGAAGCGATCGCCATTGCGGCGAGCTGCGAGGGTCGGATCAGAGAAGTTTAATCTCTTTGCGTTATGCAGATGCGAAAAGGGTGGTGGCGCGCGTTGTTTGCGCCATCTGCTGGTCGGTTCGGTGCCCAGTGGTGAAAATTCCAGCATCAGCGACAGCTCGGTCATCCACGAGCGTTGCGGCATCGCCCTCCCGGTTTTTGCTGTGGGCGTCGCTCTACGCGCTGGCGGTCGCTTATGTCAGCCTCGTCCTCGGCCCGGTCGGGGTGAATTTCGTGCCGCGCGACCCTTCCGCCGCCTGGCGGATGCTGCTCGACGCGCCCTACCTCCCGGTCGGCGCCGATCAGCGTCCGGATTGGGTCGCAAATCTGCTGATGGCAGTCCCGCTCGGCTTTCTGACAACCGGCGCGCTGCGGCCGCAGCGCCGGCAAGGGCGGCGGTTCTGCCTCGCCATCGCGGCGGCTCTCCTCGCGTGCTGGACGTTTGTCGTCGCGATCAAATATGTGCAGCTGTTCTTCCCGCCGCGCACGGTCTCGCTCGATTATATCCTGGCGCAGGTCGTCGGATCGTCGCTCGGCGTGATCCTGTTCCCGGCGACGCGCGCAGGGCTCGCTGTGTGGCGCCAGCAGTTGGCGAGCGGCGGACGACCGGCGCTGATGGTTGCCGGAAAATTTTATACGCTGCTGCTTTTTTTCTTCTTTTTGTTTCCGTTCGATTTTGCGTTGAGTGGTGCCGATTTGCACCGGCGTCTCGCGCAGATACCGCAGCTGTTGCTGTCCTGGCCGCAGACCGGGCGGTCGCCAGGTCTCGGCCTGGTCCTGCTTCTCGGCGGTACCGCGGCGACGGCGCCGGTCGGGATGCTGCTGGCGCTGAGGCGCCGCCCGCGAAGCCTGATCGGGGTGGCCGTGACCGGTCTGTTGCTGATGACCGCGGTGGCGGCGGTCAGCCTGCTGCTCCTCGACGAGGCGCCATCGCTGCTGCAGATCGGCTACCGCACCGTGGGGGTCGTCATCGGCGGGGCGCTGGTGCAGCTGTTGGCGGGCGGCGATCCGCGGCGATGGCGCGAGCACCTCGCGCGCCTTGTTCCTTGGGCGATCCTGCCCTACGCCGCAGCTGTCCTTTACGTCAATCGGCTGCTGTCCGGGCCGTGGCGGAGCCTTGCCGCAGCGCGTGCCGCATTCGACGATCTCGGGCTGTTGCCATTCTACCATCACTATATCGTCAGCAAGGCGCATGCCGCGGAGAGTGTCGTCGCCGAAGCGCTGTGCTTCGCCCCGATCGGGGTGATGCTGGCGCTGCGCCGCGGCGGCGGGCGCGGGCCGATCGCCACGGCAGCGGCGCTTGCGGCAGCGTTTTCGCTCACGGTCGAGTTCGGCCGCTGGTTCAAGCCCGGTCTGCAACCCGATTTTTCGAACGCGATCATTGCCGCAATCGCCGCCGG
>JBOHME010000081.1:0-18671 GCA_050729795.1 Allostellaceae bacterium
CAAAAACATAGCGTTTTCGGTCCAGGTCAGAACAGAATTGTGGAAAATTTCTGCACCGCAGGCCACGATGAGCGTGATCCGAGAAATGAGAGATAACCCAGCAGATAACAGACGAACTGCCTTAGCGTGAGCGACTCCCCATCGAGATGGAGGTCGGTACCTACGGGGCGGCGGTCCAGATGCGGTCCCGGAGCACCCATCGCAACGGCAGCCAGCGCGCCAATCATAAACGGCACCGCCATGACGAGTAGGTCGCGGGTGAACCGTAGGAGGCCATTGTCACCGAAGATGGCCGGTTTCGGCTCGATCAGCATGTATGCGCCCCAGGCACAGATGCCGACCCCAGCCGGAATCCAAAAGTCATAAGCAGCCTTCTCGGGACCGATGATCGCGAGGTAGCGGAGTGGCGCTGTAAGCCTTGGTCGAGCGGGGGGCAACCCGTGGCTTACATCTCGAAGCCCTACTCGGCGCGTTCCCATAGCGAGTCGTTGTCGAGGATTTCCTTCATCTTCTCAATGGCCTCTGGATCGACTTCCGGGCGCCACTGCTTTGAGGGCTTAGAGAAGGATATGACCTCCTTCGGGCAAATTAGCAGATCGGATGCGCCCGCGATAGCCGGGTGGACATCCCCCGCAAACATCGGGCCGCCGGTTACGTGCCGAAAGTAGAGGCGCGACTCGTATCCTTGATCCTCGAAGTGCTTGCGGACCGAGGACACCCAGGACCGCTTTTCTGCCGGCTCGCTCGGCCCCTGGTTGGCGCTGACCCGATATTCGACATCGGCCAGCACGCTCGCCTCCGGATCTGTGGGAGCGGTCGAAGTGGTCACGAACCCCACTTGAGCAATGACATCCTCGTGGGCGATCTCGGCTGCACGGCCTATCGCCTGCCGCTCTTTGCGCTTTGTGAACACCATGCTGGTGAGTATCCGACCGTCGGTCAGATCGCCGCTGAACTTGCGCCCAACGTCCGCGTAGAGTTCGAGTCGGGGACTGTATTTGAATTCCTTCGTGATCGGCCTTTTGCCACGACCAGTTTCCGTCACGCTGAACGTCCACCCACCGCTCACAGCGACCTCTCGACGAAGCTGCCGAGATAGAAAACGCTCGATTGACGACCGGTTGATCGCCGGAACCGCCTCGATCGCGCATCTGTAGGTTCCGAGGTTCAGTGCGCTCTCGGGCGGCAACCGCACCAGGACATGCGCAGCCGTCGCTCCACGTTCCTCGGCCTCGCCTTCGATTTCGCGACCCTGGAATGTCGTTGTGTGCACGACGGGAAAACTTCGGAGATCCTGGTTTATGTGCTCAAACAACAAAGCCACGTATCGGGTCTCATCTGCAGCACCCTCCCACCTCATTTCTCTCAATCTCAGAAAATTGTGGCCCGCACCCTCCGCCAGCCGCTTACCTTCATCCGAATAGTCTTCACCTTCCTTTAAGCCCTCGTACTCGATTGCGACCTTTCGTGTTCGACGTTTATCGAGCATCTCCAGTAATTCCACCGCCCCATGAGTGGGGGCGGTGTACAGGCGAGCACGGGTTTTCGAGATGCTGATAAGCCGGTTGAGCAATATGAAACGCTGGTTGTCCAAGTGCGTCGTCCTGAATAGGGCCGCCAGCCACGATGGCTTGTGGACGACGCCGCCAAGCGCGATCTCGCCTCTCCGAATTTGCCGGGCGCGCATTAGTAGGCGAGGTTCCCAATTGGCGTGTGCCTTTCGGAAATTCTACCACAATAAGCATTTGGCCTGCATCCTCAAGGTTTTCGCACCCCATAATGAGCGAATCGCCAGCTGCGATCGCTTTGATAACGCTGGGTCACTACCCGCTTTTAGGTTTCCTGTCAAGAACAAACCATGATCGTCGGCCGCTGACCTCGGCTGACTTGCCGACCGGCGCCGAGAAAATCGCCGCATTTCTATAGCGCCGGCCGCACGCGGCTCGTACGATGCGCGCCTCAGAAGGCTCGTCCGAACCCTGCGGAGGAGCGAGAGGAGCGCGTGATGCCCGTAACGAAAGAAAAACTGATCTCCGGCGACAACCACATCGATCTGACCTATCTGCCGCCCGATCTGTGGTCGTCGGCCGCACCGAACAAATGGAAATTGCTGGCGCCGCGCGTCGAGGAGATGGATGACGGCCTCCACTGGTTTGTCGACGCGCAGGACAGGGGGATGTGGAACGGCATCGGCCCCGGGTTCCTGCCCTATCAGAAGGGGATGTTCGGCCATATCGACGAGATGAAGGCGGTCGGCTTCGAATGGAGCTCCAAACCCGGCGCCAAGCCGCGGCCGACCACGCCCGAATTGCGCATCGCCGATCTCGATCGCGACGGGCAGGATGCCGAGATCATCTATGGCTGCCTGATGATCAATGATCTGATCGCCGAGGCACCGCTGCGCGCCTGGGCCGACCAGACTTATAATGACTGGGTCGCTGATTTCGCCCGGCGCGCCGACCCGAACCGGGTCTACCCGCTGGCGATCATCCCCAACACCGATCCGGCCGAAGCGGCAGCTGAAGTGCGGCGCTGCGCCAAGCTGGGGTTGCGCGGCGGCGATCTCGCGTTCAAGCGGATGACCCCGCCGCTCTACACCGATCTGTGGTTCCCGCTATGGGAGGCCGCGGCCGAATGCCGGTTCCCGATCTCGTTCCACTCGACCGGGTTCAAGGCGTTGCGCGCTCCCGACAATCCCGAGCAGGAGCGGAAATATCTCGCCCAATGGCGGCTGGTGCGCTCGGCCCTGTTCCAGCTCGACACGATGGAGGTGCTGGTCTCGGTGCTGGCCTCGGGTGCCTGCGAAAAATACCCCGACTTCAACTTTGTGCTCGGTGAATCAGGGGTGACCTGGCTGCCTTATGTGTTCGACCGGCTCGACACCGAATATGCCGATCGCGCGCGGAGCCTCAATTTCAAACTGAAGCCGAGCGACTATTTCCGCCGCCAGGGCTATGTGACCTATCAGCAGGACCAGTTTCTCGAACCGATCATCCCGCTGATCGGCGAGGACAACATCATCTGGGGCGCCGACTACCCGCATCCCGACTGCATCTGGCCGGGCTCGCGCGCCACCCTCGACCGGAACATGGCGGCGATCTCGCCCGCGGTGCGGCGCAAGATCACCTCCGAGAACGTGACCCGGCTCTACCACCTGCACCAGTAATCCGAGGTCGGCGAAAGTGGGCGGCGCCCCGCGCATCATCCAGCGCACGGGCGCCGTGGCGCCTGCCGCGCGGGTGCACGCCCATATCTTGTGTCAGAACGGACCAAGTATCAACGGGACAAGGAAAGTATTACAGGGCAAATCTTCGACCTCAGAGCTGTGCAAATTACGACCGTCTTCTCGGACTTATGCTTTACATAAACGGCGACGATTTAACAAGGACTGAGAAATATTATTCATAATGGAGCTTATGCGGCTTATGCCGCGAGCAAGTGCGGTGGCGAGAACACAAGATATAGATTTTTCGCGGACCACCCTGTGCCACCTTTGCCAGTGTGGGTCCGCGGCTGAAATATAGGTAAATTGATCTAGTCGGCCCTGCCGGAGTTATGAATTATGGCCACCCGTCGCGCGCCACAACGAACACAGCCACCGCCTCCTCCCCCTGCGTCGCCTCTTCCGAAGCCGCACCCCTTCATGAAATGGATGAGAGGGGTAGGCATTACGGGTGTTTTGATCGGTCTAGGCGGCATCCTTTTCGGCGAGTGGTTTTGGCCAGTAGTGGTCCTAATTTATATAAGCCTTCTTGCAATTTTAATCGACGTTTGGTTTGAACCAGAATTAGTATGGAAATGGAAAATTGGAGCCACCGCCGGCACAATTGCATTGGCTGCGTTCTTCAGCTGGGGGATCGTATTTGTACGCGCTCCCCTACCAGTTACGGCAATGATAACCGATGCAGGATACCCGAGTGGCACAAATATACATGGAATAGTATGGAAAACAGGATTTACGGAGTTGCGGTTAACTTTATTCAATCCATCCAATTATAATTATCGTAATATCGCTCTATCAATACAACCAGTAGAGCCGATTGCAGCGATTGTGCAAAGCACAAACATTCCGGGAGTGGTGTTTTACGACAATCACAGATTGACTGCTTCGCCGATAGATATTAATTTTATGACAGGGCAACGGACGGCGCTACCAATGGTAATCCTTGCTACAGACGCAGGATATACCATGCATTGTCCACTCTTACTGGGCGGGACGTCAGTGGAGATCGTAATGGCACTTGCGGAGATGAAATATCCACAAAAGCCACCCATAGAAGAGAAGAATAAGATGTTTCGTATCAAGTTTGATGACGGCAGTGCATACTGGATAGGTTACCAGGACGGTGATGATTATCTGCCACAACGCCCGAGTACGACGACGGTGAAAGTCAAAGGACAATACGACGCAGCGCGAAGAAGATGGCTTATTTCGGAGAAAGTGAAAGTTTCAGGACAACTCCCGCTGAGCGTCCTGCGCTAGTCACGCCCGCCGAAGGCAATTCTAAAAAGAGAGCACAGTTAGCAGGTGTTTCCAGAATCGGCATATCCGGCGTCCTCGATTTTGCCCATGCCGGTTAGGCGGCAGAGAGAAGGCAGCCGAGCTTGCGCCGAACGGCCTTCTTTCCTTGACGATGATCGCCGGTCGAGCCTGGCGTGGGGTATCTCAACGGTGGGCAATCCAGGCGGACGGGTGATGGAGCGCGAGGGGGCGTCTACGCCTCGGTCGCCGTCGTCGGGTCGATCATCTTGCGGATTTCGGTGATCTTGTTGGCCGGGAAACCGCTCTTCCGGGAATGCTCGTGGATGATTTCCTCGTTTTGGGCGAGATAGACGCAAAAGGTTTTGTCGCCGGCGACGTAGCTCTCCACCCATTGGATGTCGGGGCCGAGCTCCTTCAGGACCGCATTGGATTTTTGCGCCGCTTCTCTAAGTGCTTGGCGTTCGGCGCTGCCGATCGCCGGCAATTCGCGCTCGATGATGAATTTGCGCATGGGTCGCCTCCGTTAGCCTTTGGTATCGGATCGTGTCAGATCGGGCGAGAGCGGTAAAGGGGCGGCTCGTCAGCGGAGGGCGCTCATTGCGCGGCACCGGGCAGCCGGACGGGCTCGGCTTCGAGGCTGGCGAGGCTGCGGCCGCGGGTTTCCGGCAATACCAGCAACAGCACAATCATGACCCCGAAGGAGAATGCGCTCAAGACCGCGATCGAGACACCGAGCGACAGGCTCTGGCTCAGAAATCCGACCGCGGTCGGAAGAAACGAGCCGATCGCGCGGCTCGCATTGTAGCAAAAGCCTTGCGCCGTGCCGCGCACCGCGGTCGGGAACAGCTCGGTCATAAACGGGCCCATCGGCGGGAACTTCATCAAGAGAAGGATATTCATCGGGATGCCGAGAAAAAACAGCGCCTCATTGTTCATCGGCACCAGCATGAAAATCGGCACCATGATCAACGAGCCGATCGACGACCACAGGAATGTCCATTTACGGCCGATCGCGTCGGACAGATATGTGCCGAGCAGAAAGCCGACGAGCGCGCCGAGGATTTGCACCAAGAGAAACCCGCCGGTGCTGGTCGCCGACAAATGGCGCACCATGCGCAGATAGGTCGGCATCCAGATGCCGAGCGTGTAGCCGCCGCCATGCGCGCCGGCGACCATCGCTGTGACCTTGACCGTGGTCCACAGATGCGGCCGGCGAAACGCCGCGAACAATTGCCCGACACCGACTGGCGCACGATCCTGGCGGCGCTGCCGGAATGCCTCGGATTCGTCGATATGGCGGCGGATCCAGATGACGAACAGCGCCGGGATCAATCCGACCGCAAACAGCACGCGCCAGGCGATCGCCTCGGGCAGAAAGGCATAGAGCCCGGTATAGGCGAGCGCCGACACACCCCAGCCGATGGCCCAGCCGGTCTGGACCAGCCCGACTGCGCGGCCACGGTACTTGTCGCGGATGACCTCGCCCATCAGCACGGCACCCGCCGCCCACTCGCCGCCAAAGCCAAAGCCGTGCAATGCGCGCAGGATAAAGAGCTGCTCGAAATTCTGGGCAAAGGCGCACAGAAACGTGAACACCGAATACCAGATGACCGTGATCTGCAGCATGCGCACCCGGCCGAAGCGATCGGCCAGAGCGCCCGAAAACCAGCCGCCGAGCGACGAGATCAAGAGGGTGACGGTGCCGATCAGCCCGGCCTTGCCGCGCGACAGCCCCCACAGCGCGATCACCGTCGGGATGATAAAGCTGTACATCTGCACGTCGAACGCATCGAGCGCCCAGCCGCCAAAGCAGGCGCCCATCGTGCGACGCTCCGCGCGGGTCAGTTCGCGAAACCAGGCGAGCATAGCGTTTCTCCATTTGCGTTTTTTGGTCGCCGGTCCGGAACGACCGCACCCCGACCGCAATCCTACCCGGTTTTGTCGGCGCTGCCAGTCTCTCGCCGATCGGTCGGCGGGCGGATTCAGCCGAGGGCGTCAAAACGCCGCGAGACGAGCTCGTACAATCGGCGCTCGGCCGCATTGATCGATTGCAGCAGCTCTAGAGATCTGTTGAATTCTGCGATGTCGGTCGCTTGCGCTGCATAATCCGTATGGTTTGTCGAGCGTGAATATTTTCTGCCGATACGATACGTCTTGACCAGGTTGGCGTGAAACTCGGCCGAGCGGGTACAGGGTGCGAAGCAGAAGCGCGGTGACGACAGCAACTTCTCGGCCCTGTCGAGGCAGTGCCGGCCATCCTCCGAGAAGCCGGGTCCGGCCGCGTGATCGGCGCCGAGCATGATCAATTGCTGGCAGGCTTCGAGCCGGCCGTTCGCGGTCTGCAAGAACCGGTCGAACGGCTCCTCGCGCATCGCCCGCATCACCGCGGTGAACGTGGCGGGGTCCTCGCCTGGGCGGCGGCAATGGAGAAAGGCCGAAAGCATGCGCTCGGTCGGCTCGCGCACCAGCCCGACCACCCGGTCGTCTCCGGCGAGGAATTCCGCGATGACCGACAGCGGCAGATGCCCGCCGATCACATCATATTCTTCGGGATCGGGCGGATGGGCGAGAAAGGCGGCAAAGCTCGGATAGTAGATGCGTGATGGACAGGTGCGGGCGAGCGAGCTCCACATCCAGGTCCCGGCCGCCTTTGGCAAATGGATATACCACAAATGCGACGCACGGCGCCGCAGCCGCCTCGCATCGAGAAAGCGCCGCAGCACGCCGTAATGGACGCGGCGGCGACTGCCGCGCAGATCGCCCGGCGCGCGGACTGACCGGCTAAAGCACAAAAACACCTCGTTTCCAAAAAAGCACTGCCAGGTCTCGGAGATGGTTCTCAACCTCGCCTTGTCGATCGCGCCAAACCGGCCTTTGTGCAGCACCAGCATCGAGCCGTCGCCGATCTCGATCAGATCGTCGTAAAAGATCGGCTGACCGGGCAGCTCGGGCCAGTCGCCACGCGGCAGCACGACGATGTCGTCGTTCCGCGCGTAGAGCTGCAGCGCCTGACAGGTTTCCTCCCACAGCGGATCGCACATCATCCGATGGCCCTGCCTGCGATCGGCCCGCCCATAAGAGGCCCGACCCCTCGTGCCAGCGTCACGCGGAGACCTTCCACCTGGCGCTTCGTCACGGTGTGGCGTTCTTGATCACGGCACCGGTCACGACCGGAGAGGTGATCGTGCTCAATAGCGTAAAGAACTTCTGCAGCTGGGTCAGCGGGGCGTTGGCGATGTAGATGATGTCCTTGTTCTCGATCGGAAAACGCTGCGCCAGAAAATAGCTGCTGGCATCGTCGAGGTTGAAGCGGTAGACGACCGGCGAGCTGCCGCCCGGCCCGATCGGCAGCGCTGGTGCCCTGAGTGCACCGACTACCCGGGCGGGCTCGAACCGGAACAGAAAGACCCCCGACGGATCGGCGCGTTGATCCTGCAGCCCGCCCGATTTGGCCAGGGCGTCGGCGACGGTGATCTTGCGGGCGCCGAAGGGGATCTGGTTGTTCTCTCCGGCCGCGCCGAACACGGAGAAGGTACGCGGCACCTGGATCAAAGTCAGCACGTCGCCGGGCCACGCATAGATGTTCTCGCTCGGGTCCGAGACAAGCTTTTCCATCGGGATCGTCACGGTGACGCCACCGCGCGTCAGGCGGACAAAGGTTTCGTAGATCGGCGCTTTGGCGCCGCCGGCTTCGGCGATCAGGTCGAGCAGACGGTCGCCGGCCACCGATAACGGCACCCGTGCGCCGTTCACCACTTCGCCCGAGACGGTAGCGCTGTAATGCTGGCTTTTGGCGACGGTCACGATGACCTGCGGCTCGATCGTCTTCTCCGACAGGCGCTGCTCGATCATGTGCTGAACTTCGAGCGGAGTGTGCCCGGCGACCGGGACGCGGCCGGCGAATGGGACGCTGATCCCGCCATCGGGAGCGACCACTTGGTCGGGGATCCCCGATTTTTGCGATCCGCTGGAGATCCCGGTCGTCGTGGTTGTGGTTGTCGTCGCTGCCGCCCCACCGAACAGCCCGCCGCCGGCCGCCTCCCAGATCGACACCTCGATCGTATCGCCGATGTGGATTTTCGGATTGGGCGGTTTGCCGTAACGCCAGAAGGTGCCGCGAAAGCTGGGCGTCGGCTGCGCCAGCAGGGTCGAGACGACATGCTCGTTGACATCGACGAGGTCAAAGCGCGGCCGCCCATTCACCATGGCCTGATCGACCACCTGGCCGGCACTGGGGCCGGCGGTCGGCAAGGTGCCGCACCCGGCAAGCGCCGCACCGGTCAGGCACATCACGACGCTGGCGAATTTCATCGGGCACGGAAAAGTTTATTGATGGCGAACAATGTTCGACCAATGCGAGGATCGAAGCAAGGTTTCGTCACGTTCGCCCGTCCGCTCAGCCAGCCCGTTCCGGGAGGCCCGGACCGCCCGATAGCGCAGCCGGCACGATCTCTTCGAGGTGTTCGAGCGTCCAGCCGAGGCCGAGCAGCTCGCGCCGCGCATGACCGGTCGTGCGATCGAGCCGGGCCGAGCGCAGATAGGCCGCGACCGCCTCCGCGATCCGGCCTTGGAGCTTTAGCGCATGACCGAGGTGAAGGTGGGTGTCCGCGGTATCGGGGCTGAGGCTGATCGCGCGCCGATAGGCTTGCTCGGCGGCGGTGACCCGGCCTGCCTCCTTCAGGACGTGGCCGTATTGGACCCAGATCGCCGGCGCGTTCGGCAGATCCCGTAAGGCAGCGTGGTAATCGGTGATGGCGCGCTCCCATTGCCCGGTATTGCGGGCCCGGTTGGCGCGGGCGATCCTGACGCCGGCCGGCTCGGTGGCCCACCGGCGCCAGTCCCGGCGGCCCGCCGCCCGCCGCGCCAGCATGAAGCATGGCCGGATCACTTCGTGGGCGAGAAATCCGCTGCCGCGAGCGGGTGGGACCGGGTGCTGGCGGTGCCGGGCGGCATCGAAGCCGGCGGCATGCCACTCCTCCCACAATGCCAGATCGAGCCGGTGGCGCGCGCGAATCGTTTCGCGCATCTCCGGCGATAGGGTGTCGGCGGTGACCAGCCGCCAGCCAGTCTCGGCCTGCAATTGGGCGGCGGTGTTGCGCGCTCGGGCGAGCGGTGGAACGCCGAGATCCGGACCGATCGCCGCGATCAGGCGATCGCAGTCGGTATGCGCCCCGACAAACCAGAACCCGGCGAGCATCTGGTCGAGGGCATGATATTTCGCTGTGTCGCTCATCGTCAGCAGTCTCGGCCACGAGATTTCGAGCCAGCGCGACAACAGAAAATGCGCCATGAAGTCGCGCGGCATCGCCTGCAGGTGAAGCTCGAGACTGTAGGTCCCGAGCCCCTTGGCCAAGTGATCCATCATCTGCCAGTTGTAGAGCGAGATCTGCAGCTCCAGCGGGTCGCGCAAGAGGACGATCCGGCGGATCGCGCGGCCCGCAAACAAACCCTCGAGCGAGCGGCCGAGATGGTGGCCGGCGACGATGCGAGCGCGCGCAGGATCGGGTAGATCACTACGCCTCGTGGCGGACCCCAGCCTCACCCGGCCGCGCGACTGCCAGAACACGCCCGGAGCGCAATGGCTGGCGAGATGGGTCTGGATCGTCTGCCCGGCGGTCTTCGGGATGTGCAGCAGAAAGTATGCGGGTTCGTCCCGGTGGCGATCCGATGGAGGTGGCATTGGCAGCGGGCAGCTGGGCGGCAGGGGGCTGGCAGGCGATCCTAGCATCCGCCCGACGCCGGGCAAATCCTCGCACGCGCGGCTTGTTAGGGACCGCGATCCGGCGCGGTGCGGCGGACGCGTGGTGCGATCCTGCTACCCGCCTGCCGCCACCGCGAAAGCGTTCCCTGAAGCCTGCGGACGGCGACGAGAAGACCCGGGCGCCACAACTCCGGGTTGTCGAGCCGCTCGATGACGAGCTCGGGAGGGCAGGGCAGCCGGGTCACCGGATCGACATAGCGGGGATAGAGGATCAGCGCCCCGGCGACGAGCTCTTCGAGGCGCAAGCGCCGCCCGCGATCGATCGCGGCGCGATCGGTGGTCAGTCCCCACCCGGCGTAAAACGGGCGGCCGTAAACCACCACTCGCCGACGCCGCAGCAACGCCTCGAACCCGGTCAGCGAGGTCAGCGTGTGCAATTCGTCGATCTCGCCAAGCAGCGCGGCTGGCGATCCGCCGCGGATCACGGCGTCAGCGAATTCCTTGGCGACCCGGTCAGGGACGGCACCCCGGCGATGGCCGGCTTCGACATCGGGATGCGGCTTGTAGAGGATGTAGGCGTCGGGCGCCGTGGCGCGCACGCGGGCGAGAAGATCGCGGTTGCTGCGGATCCCGTCGCCGCCGAATCGCACCGAGAGATCGTCCTCGACCTGGCCCGGAACCAGGATGCGGCGCCGGCCGGGTGGCAGGGCGAGCGGGGTCGGCGCCGCCCTGAGATTGTATTTGGTGATGCCGCGGGCCACGAGCCGGTCGATCAGCTGCGCCGCCCGCCGGATCAGCTCGGGGCCGAATTCGGTTTCCCGCAGCAGGCGTTCGAGATCGCTCGTGACGCGCGGGTCGTAATGCATGCCCTGGCGGTCGAGCACCAGCGACGCTGCCGGCATGAAATCGGAGCCAAGCCCGACCGAGCGCACAAAGCCATCCTCGACCCGGATCAATGGGATTTGCCGCTGTTCCGCCCACTCCGGAAGCCGGTCCGGCACACGCGACGCCCACACCGCGACAACGCCTCCCGCCCGGTGCCCGGCAATCGTGAGCGCCCTCCGCGCGCCGCGGCGAAACACCGGCGAGCCGGCAGTCGAGCGGAAGAAATCAGCGACCCGCCGCCGCTTCCAGAACGACATGCCGACGAGCACGGCAACGCTGCGGTTGGCTTCGTCGATTCGCCGCCAATCGGCGAGCAGAGCGAGGACGTCTTCGAAACTGGCGGAGATGTTGCGAAATGGGTCACGGCAGCGCGTGGCGAGAAGGCAGGCGGCGGCGAAGATTTCGTCGATCGAGCGGCTGAACGGTTTTTGCGGAACAGTCGCGGCATCGAGGGTGACGCCCCACCCCGAATGATAGGCGTCGCCAAAGCAGCGCACTTCCCGGCCGGCGAGCAACGCCAAAAATCCGGTCTCGCCGCCAGCCGAATAGACCCGCCGCGCACGCTCGACGACGCGCCACGGATCGACCGGCCGGGCGACCACCGCGGCGCCGGGCAACGCGGTGGCTGCGCGGCGGTCGATGGCCGGCAGCCGGCCGTCGGCCAGCACGACAATATCCTGCGCCCGATTCTCGGCGAGCGCCGCCGCCAGCATCGTTTGGCGCTGCATGGGCGATGCGGCCTCCGCGGCGAGCACCGCGACCGTCCCGCCCTGGGCCGGACATTCGCCGTCGTTCCACCACTCCCCGCCGACACCGCGGGCCACCAGCTCGCGCCGGGCCGCGGCGGCACGCTCGATCAGCGCCGGTGTTTCCCAGCCGCGGGTCGCCAGCAGCCGCTCGGCGGAGAGCCGGTCGGCCGGAGATGGCGGCCCGTCGATCACCCGCGCGGTGACGCTGAGCAGCGGCCGGTCCGCGCCAGGCCACGGTGGTGCACGCAGCACCCCGCCGACGAGCTCTACCAGCGGGGTTCGAAGCGCCGGTGAGCGCCGCGGCTGCCGGATCCGAACGCCCGGGTCGGACCAGATCGCGATCGCATCGGCGCTCTGCCGGCCGCAGCCGATCGTGAAATCCGGCAGCATCGCGGCGAGCGCACGCAAATCCCCGCGCCCGCCTGTAATGGCGAGCCGCCCGAGAGTTGCCCCGGGTGCTGTCGCAGCCCCGGTCCCGCGCGCTGCACGCGACGGCTCCGCCGCGCGATGATCGGGGAGATCGGGTGATATCGGCTTCGCCTCCGGCTGCTAGCGCCTTGCGGTCACGTAGCGCCCGCGAGCGCCACGCCTCCCATCCTCTCCTACCGCTCCGCATTCACCAAGTCTAGGCAACCACAGTTGGCGGCGACGGCTGACGCGGATCGGGGCAAATGATAGAGTGGAATGTGAGAAAGGCGGCGTGGGAACCGCGGTGGAGACGGAAATGTTGTTGCAGCTGCGCAGCGCGATCATGAGCCCCTGGTGGGTCGCGCAGCTCGCCACCGGCACGAAATCGTTCGAGCGCAATCTCGTCATCGGCAACCGGCGGCTCAACGAGTGGGGGCTGCATGCGCAGCGTGTCGCTCTCGCCCATCGGCTCGCGATCGCGCGCCGGCGGCGTCTCGCGCAGCTGATTGCACCCGAGGATCGCGCCGCGTTTGATCGCGACGGTTTTGTCGTGCGTCGTGACTTTTTGCCGGCCGAGAGCTTCGCGGCGCTCGCTGCGCAGGTCCGGGCCTATCGCGGGCCGCTGCGCGAAATCGCCGAGGGCGATACGATCATGCGCAAGATCGCGCTCGATCGGTCGGCGCTGAGGCAGCTGCAAGGTCTCGGCGCGGTGCTGCGATCCCCCGACTGGCGCGGGCTCGTTCGCTATGCTGGAGCCCGCGATGCCGAGCCGGTCGTCTGGGTGCAGAGCATTCTGCGCCACGCGCGCCCGGGCCCACCCGATCCGCAGACTTTTCTGCACGCCGATACCTTTCACCCAACGGTCAAGGCGTGGCTGTTTCTGACCGATGTGGCGGCGGATGCCGGCCCGTTCACCTATGTGCCGGGATCGCACCGGCTGACCGAGCGGCGGCTCGCCTGGGAACGGCGGATGAGCCTCGACGCGCGCCATTCGCCAAACAACGAGATCCGGCAGGGCTCGCTGCGGATCGGCGCGGACGAGCTGGGTGGGCTCGGCCTGCCGCCGCCATGCGTTTTTGCGGTGCCGGCCAACACCCTCATCGTCGCCGATACCTTCGGTTTTCACGCGCGCGGGGCCAGCACCGGCGCCTCGCTGCGTGTCGAAATCTGGGCATATGGCCGGCGCAGCCCGTTCCTGCCCTGGGCGACGCTGCTGCCCTGGACGACGGCAGCGCTGGGGCGGCGCAGCCTCCTCTCGTGGAAAATCGGCGATCTGCGCGAGCGGGCGGGGTTTGGAAAAAACCGGTGGCGCGCCTGTGCCGGGGTGACGGCGTTCGACCCGCCCGCCACCGCGATACCGGAGCGCGTCCGCAGCGAGACAGCTCAGTTCCCGGGATAAGCCCGACCGTATTTGGCGAACACCTCGTTGAAGGCGGCGACGGCGGCGCGCGGGCCGTTGGGGTGGGACCAGATCGCGCCGATCACCGCCAGAAAATCGGCGCCGGCCTCGACCAGCGGTCCGCAGTTTTCGGGGGTGATGCCGCCGATCGCACAGCATGGGACGACCGTGGTTTCGCTCCAGTCGTGCAAGATTTCGGGATCGGCATGGTGCTTGGCCGCCTTGGTGCCGCTCGGAAAGAACGCCCCAAAAGCGACATAATCGGCGCCGGCCTCGGCGGCGGTGATCGCGCGGTCACGACTGGCGCCGCAGGTCACCCCGATAATCCGGTCGGGACCGAGGAGGCGCCGCGCTTCGCCATAGGGCATGTCCTCTTCGCCGACATGGACCCCGTCGCAATCGAGCTCGGCGGCGAGATCCGGCCGGTCGTTCATGATAAACGCGACGCCGCGCCGTTGCGTGATCGGCTTCAGCACGGCGGTCGCCCGCCGCACCAAATCGTCATCGACGTCCTTCAGGCGCAGCTGCAGGCAAGCGACATCGCCGCCCGAGAGCGCCGCTTCGAGATCGGGCGCGAAACGCTCGGGGTCGAGCAGCGGCGGCGTCACCAGATAGAGCCGCGTCGTCGCCGGATCGTCGCTCCTCCAAGATTCTCCCAGCATCGGTTTCAAGCCCTATTCATCACCCGCGAAAGCGGGTCCGAGCCGCTCGACGAATGCGGCGCGGGGTCTCCTGCTTCTATCAGATCGGGTCTGGCGCGACGAGTGGTCGTTGCCGCCCGCAGGGCTCCCCGAGCGGCAACCGCCCGGCCGCTCCGCTGTGCCGTCGGACCACGGTTGCGCCGACCCGCATTGCCTCGCCGTCGCCGCGGGGTGACACTGGCGGCTTGGCCGGAACCCGGCCGAGGCCGGCTGCGTGACAACCAACTTCCTGACAACCGGCTGCCTGACAACGGGCGGTGCGACAACCGGCGGTGTGACAACGAGATGGCCCATCGCGTGACCGAGGCGTGCATCAAACCCGCAGATCGCCGAGCCGTGGCCGGGATCGCTGCGAGCCTCGGCCAGTGACCCGCTGGCCAACCTCCATGGTGGCGACGGTCGAGACGCGCCGCTCCTGGCTCGTCGCGGTTGCGGCGCTCGGGGTCCTGTCGGTCTCGTACGGGGCGCCGATGATCACGGTCGTGGCGCTGCAACCGATCGCGGCCGCGTTTGGCAATCTGCGCTCGGTGCCGGCGCTGTCGATCTCTCTCGCCTGGCTCGGCTCGGCGCTCGGCGGGATTGTGCTGGCCCAGCTCGCGGAACGGGTCGGGGTGCGCTGGACCGTGATGTTCGGCGCGTTGATGATCGCCGTCGGGCTGCTGCTGGCAAGCCTCGGCGACCGGATTTCATTTTATATCGGGCATGGCGTGTTTATGGGGCTGCTCGGCAATGCCGGCATCAACGCCCCACTCTACGTCTACGTCTCGCGTTGGTTCGACCGGCGTCGCGGCGCCGCCTTGGCTCTGATCGCCAGTGGCCAGGCCGCGGCCGGCACGATCTGGGCGCCGCTGTTTGGTCATGCGATCGGCTGGTTCGGCTGGGCCCGCACGATGCAGCTCTTTGCCGGCTGTGAAATCGTGCTGATCTTGCCCGTGGCCTTTGTGGTGTTCCGCGCCCTGCCGCGGACGGCCCACGCTACTGGCCTCGCCCCCGACCCGGCACCCGGCGCCTCGGTGCTCGGGATGAAGTCGCGAACGGCACTCGGCCTCGTCGCGGCGGCGAGCTTTATGTGCTGCGTGCCGATGGCAATCCCGCAGGGTCACCTCGTTGCTTATTGCGGCGATCTCGGCATCCCGCTGACAAGCGGCAGTGCGATGCTGTCGCTGCTGCTCGCCTGCGCCTTTGTCGGCCGGCAATGCTGGGGCTTTGTCGCCGACCGGATCGGCGGGCTGCGCACCGTGCTCGCCGGCTCGGCCTGTATGATCGTGGCGATGACCGGATTTATGCTGACCCGCAACGAGGCCGGGCTGTTCGCTGTCTCGATCGCGTTCGGGCTCGGCTTCAGCGGCATCATTCCGGCCTATGTCGTGGCGGTGCGCGAGCTGTTCCCGGCTTCGGAAGCGTCATGGCGGATCCCGACCGTGCTGTTGTTCAGCGGCTCGGGCATGGCCGCCGGCGGCTGGCTCGCCGGGGTCATCTACGATTATGCCGGGTTCTACACGCCGGCCTTCGCCGCCGGCATCCTGTTCAACCTTGCCAATCTTCTGCTGGTGGGCACGCTGGTGTTCCGCCAGAGCCGCTTTCCGGCGCCGCTGTTGGCCCGAGCTTAGGCTCGGCACAGCAGTGCGAAGCAGTGCTGCTCGATTTGTTCCGGTGCCGCGAAGAAGAAATCGCCGCCGAGGTCGAGGCCGGCCGCGGGCCGCTCGGTCGCGAGGCGCACGTTGTGCTGGCGGGCGATGTCGCCGAGGCGGCGGGCGATTTCCGGTCGGCCGGTAAATAGCACACATTCGATCCCAGCGCGGATCGCCGCCAGCGCCGCGCCGGCCTCGTCGCCGCAATCGAGGACGGCGGAGAACCGTGCCTCCGGGACGGCGTCGCGGGCCGCCTCCGCCAGCGCTCGGAACCAGCCGGGGCCAACGTAAATACCAGCTTCGGGTGCGCTCAGCAGCACGATCGGGCGGTCGCGGCGCGCCGCGGCTTTGAGCGCGCCGACGGCATGGTCGAGTGCATGAACGACGATGACCGGCGGCGCGTCCCGCGCGTCATCGCACTCGCGCATTTCGCTCTCGGCGCCGGATTTCCGAGGGTGACCGCCGATAGGCCTCAGAGAAGACGGCATTAAAGCGCCGCACGCTGTTGAAGCCGGCACGCAACGCAATCTCAGTCAATCCCAGATCGGTCTCGTCGAGCAGCCGCTTCGCGCGCTGGACGCGGGCGGTCTTCGCGACCTGAGACGGCGAGGCGCCGAGGTGCCGTCCGAACAGCCGCGTGAGCTGACGCGGGCCGACGCCAAGCCGCTCCGCCAGCGCCTCGACCGAGGCACCTCCGCCATCCATCGCACCTTGCTCCACGATCAGCCGGGCGGCCCGCTCGACCGTGGTTCGGCTGCCCTGCCATGCCGGACAAAATGGCGCGGTTTCCGGGCGGCAGCGCAGGCAGGGTCGGAACCCGGCGGCTTCCGCTGCGGCCGCGCTCGGAAAGAAACGGACGTTCGCCGGCCGTGCCGGACGCCCCGGGCAAACCGGACGGCAATAAACGCCGGTGGTTCGCACCCCGGTGAAAAAGCGGCCGTCATAGGCCCGGTCGCGTCCTATGCGAGCACGCTCGCATTCTGCTTCGTCGAGCATCGAACCGTTTCCTCGGCACGCCACCAGCCGCCGGGGATAGAGTCCGATTCCGGCGAGCGCCGCAGCGCCCGCCATCGTACATCGGGCGGGACAAGGCGAAGCCAAAAATGAATGACCCGCTCGACAGATCCTTATCCGTCGCATCCCCGGCGGGGCGCCGCAGTGCGGCACCGCGCTCCGTGCAAATGGCGGCGCGCAAAAGCACGGCGCTGCTGCTGTTTGGGCTGGTGGCGAACCTCGTGCCGCTGTTGACCTTCGCCACCACCTTGCATGAGATCGCCGTCGCCTGGAGATTGAGCGCGGCACAGTCGGGGTGGATCGGAGGAATTTATTTCGCCGGCTACGCGATGGCGGTGCCGCTGCTCGGCAGCTTGAGCGATAAGATCGACGCTCGTCGGCTGTACTTCGCCTGCTCGCTCGCCGGTGCTGCGGCGAGCTTTGCCTTCGCCGCCGTGGCGCATGGCTTCCTCGTCGCGATGGTGCTGCGTTTTGCCGGCGGCGTCGCCTTTGCCGGCGTCCATATGCCGGGGCTGAAGCTGCTGACCGACCGGGTCGAGCCGGGCCGCCAGGCCCGCGCCGCCGCGTATTACACGTCGAGCTACGCCGTCGGCAGCGCCGGCTCGCTGTTGATCGCCGGTGTCGTCGATGCCGCTTTTGGCTGGCGGGCGACCTTTCTCACCGGCGGGGTCGGGCCGTTGCTGGCGGTTGCGGCGGTGGCGCTGCTGCCCCGCGCGATTGACCAAAGGCCGGCAAGCCCGACGCACCTGCTCGAATTTCGCTCGCTGCTGCGCAATCGGCCGCTGATGGCCTATGTCTCGGCCTTCGCCGGCAACACCTGGGAGGTGTTCTCAGTCCGGGTGTGGTTTGTCGCCTATCTCGGCTGGACCTTGAGCCTGCCGGGCCACGCCCGGCACCTGCCGCCGCTCGGCGTCGTCGCCGGCCTTGCCTCCTTGGCGGGCCTGCCGGTCAGCATCGCCGTCGCCGAGATCGCGGTGCGGCACGGCCGCGAACGCACGATCGTCATGACCTGCGCTGTTTCGGTGCTGGTCTGTCTGGCGCTGGCGGCAACCGCGGGCGGGTCGAGCGGGACCGTGATGGCCCTCCTGATCCTGGTGCAGATCACCAGCTTCGCCGATGTCGGCGCGCTCGCCGGTGGTGCGGTATCGGCGGCCGACCCGGCGCGGCGAGGTGCGGCGCTCGCCCTCTACGCGCTCGCCGGCTATGCCACCGGCTTTCTCAGCCCGGTTGCGGTCGGCTTGGCGCTCGACTGGTTTGGCGGTGCGGCGAGTGTGGCCGGCTGGCGCGCCGCCTTTGTCACAATTGCGATCGGCTCGGCGGCATGCGCCTGCGCGGTGCGCCGAGCGCCGCAATCCGGCTGAGCCGAACCCTGTCACTTTCTCCTGTACGTCAGGCGAGCCCGCCGAGATAGGCGGCGTCTCCCGCCTGCGGCGATCCGTCGCTTGATTAATGCGGGTGGATTCTTGTCAAGGCAACGAAAAGACCGATCCTGAACCGATGGTTCCCGCGATCTGAAAAACCTGGACCGCAAGGCCGGCCATCGGCGGCAGAAACCGGGCATGCCATTAGCAGGCTGCTGAAAAACGGTCGAATTCGCGGCCGATCCTGTGCCTGATCGACGCGGGCGGCTGCCGGAAGGGCTGGCGGCTTGAGCTGGCGCGAGCCGCGCCGGCGAGCGCTAGCACCCCCAGCATGGTGAG
>JBOHME010000082.1:0-18370 GCA_050729795.1 Allostellaceae bacterium
TAGCCGCGGTCGAACTGCATGCCCTCGACGACGTCGAGCTCGGTTTCGAGGCTCTTGGCCTCCTCGACCGTGATCACACCCTCATTGCCGACCTTTTGCATCGCCTGGGCGATCATCCGGCCGATCTCGCGATCGTCATTGGCCGAGATCGTGCCGACCTGGGCGATCTCGTCGTTGGTCGAAATCTTTTTCGAGCGCTTCTTGATATCTTCGACGATCGCCTCGACGGCACGATCGATGCCGCGCTTCAGATCCATCGGGTTCATCCCGGCGGCCACCGCCTTCGCACCCTCGCGCACGATCGCCTGCGCCAGCACCGTTGCCGTCGTGGTGCCGTCGCCGGCGAGATCGCTGGTCTTCGAGGCGACCTCGCGGACCATCTGGGCGCCCATGTTCTCAAACTTGTCGGCGAGCTCGATCTCCTTGGCGACGGTCACTCCATCCTTGGTAATCCGCGGCGCGCCAAACGATTTGTCGAGGACGACATTGCGGCCCTTCGGCCCCAGTGTCACCCTGACCGCGTTGGCGAGAATATCGACACCGCGCAGCATCCGATCGCGCGCGTCGCTGTGAAACCGGACTTCCTTTGCTGCCATGATCCTCTCCCTCAGGCGGTCTCGACGACGCCCATGATGTCGCTTTCCTTCATGATGACGAGGTCCTCGCCATCGATCTTGATCTCGGTGCCCGACCATTTGCCAAACAGCACCCGGTCACCGATCTTGACGTCGAGCGGGTGCAGCTTGCCATCCTCGCCTCGAGCGCCGGGACCGGCTGCGAGCACCTCGCCTTCCATCGGCTTTTCCTTGGCCGTGTCGGGGATGATGATGCCCCCCCGGCTCTTCTCCTCCTCGCCGATGCGGCGAACCAGAACGCGATCCTGCAATGGTCGAAATGCCACGGTGTCCCTCCATGAATGCCGGACGTTGACGCGATGTGTAGCACTCTTCGCAATCGAGTGCTAACAAAATTCCACGGACGCAAAATTCCACGGACGGCGCGAGCGACGGATGCCCGAGGACGCGACGCAGTGGCGCTCTTTGGTGGTGTCCGCTCTTGACCGGGATTGCCGCGGAGCCTAGATTCGGATTGTCGCCAACTCAGCAGGAGGATGTCCAAGCGATATGAATCCACCTGGCCAGATCGAGTTGCCGACCGCTTGGCATCGGCAACCGAGCTTCAAGTCCAAGAACCCGCCCGGGTATTGATCCCGGACGCGAAGCGCAAGCTTCATCAGCGACCCCCGGCCGACGCTTGAGTGCGCACGGGGGTCTTTGCTGAGCGCCGAAACCATTTTCGTTGAGGCTTAGAGGCGCTAGGGTCGCGCCCGTCCAGCAGCAACGGAACCCTGCGCATGCCTCTCGACGCGTCCGGCCCCACCTCGTGCATCTACTTCTCGCAGCGTCTGCGGCTGCATTACGTCGATTGGGGAAACCCGACAGCCCCGCCGCTGCTGCTGGTCCATGGCGGCCGCGACCATTGCCGTAACTGGGACTGGGTGGCTGCCGCGCTGCGGCAGGATTGGCATGTGCTCGCCCCCGATCTGCGCGGTCACGGCGACAGCCAGTGGTCGCCCGACGGCAATTACACGATCGCCGGCTATGTCTATGATCTGGCCCAGCTGATCCACCAGCAGGAGCTGGCGCCGGTCACCATCATCGCGCACTCGCTGGGCGGGGTGATCGCGCTTCGCTATGCCGGCATCTATCCCGAAAGCGTGCGCAAGCTCGTGGCCATCGAGGGGCTTGGAGCCTCGCCACGGCGGCTCCGCGAAGGGCGGCAGCGGCCGATCGCCGAGCGCATGCGGAATTGGATCGACGAGCAGCGTGGCCTGTCCGGGCGCCTGCCGCGGCGATACGTCTCGATCGAGGACGCGCTGCACCGGATGCGGGAAGCCAACGCCCATTTGTCGCCTGAGCAGGCACGCCATCTGACACAGCACGGGGTCAATCAGAACGAGGACGGCACCTATAGCTGGAAATTCGACAACTACGTCCGCGCCGAGCCGCCCTACGGGATGACGCAGCCGGAAGTCGAAGACTTATGGGGCCGCATCACCTGTCCGACGCTGCTTGTCTACGGCAACGAAAGCTGGGCGTCGAACCCGGCCGACGACGGGAGGATCCGACATTTCCGAAATGCGAGGATGGTCACGATCGAGAACGCCGGACATTGGGTTCAACATGACCGGCTCGACGCCTTTTTGGCGCTCGCCCGCGAATTTCTCTGATCGCGCGCGACCCGCCCAGGTCCCCACACCAGCCCGTCGCATGCCGCGCATCAAAGCGCCGCGGGGGTGGACGGTGCCGGGCTCGAAACCCTATGCTCTAGGCTGAGCCCGAGGAGCTAACCAGCCGCGACGAACCATGATCGAGCCGCCCGAGAGCCCCGACCCCGAAAGCTGCGAGCGCTTTCTGCGCGCGCTCGGCGGCGCCGACGGCCGTGTCCTGCCGATCGCCGAGGCAGCGCTGGTGCTGGCCTCGTTCGAGCGTCGGCGGGTCGATTTCGCCCGCTATCGCGACCATCTGCGGCTGCTCGCCCGCGATGTCGCGGGCCATCCGGCCGCCACCGGCGATCTTGCCGGTCGCGCTCTGGCGCTCAAGGAGATCATCCTCTTGAAATACGGCTACAGCGGGGACGAGCTGACCTATGACGATGTGCAGAACGCCAATCTGATGCGCGTTGTCGACCGGCGCAAAGGGCTGCCGGTGGTGCTCGGCATCCTATTCATCGACGCCGCTCGGGCTCAGGGATGGGACGCGGTCGGGCTCGCCTTTCCCGGGCACTTTCTGATCCGCCTGACCGATGCCGGGGAGCGGCTGATCCTCGACCCGTTCCACAACGGGCAGATCTGCGGGGCCGCCGAATTGCGCGACCTATTGAAGGCGGTGGTCGGCGAACACCGCGAGCTGGCGCCCGAATTTTACGCTCCAGTCGCCGACCGCGACGTGCTGCTGCGTCTGCAGAACAACCTCAAATCGCGGCTGCTGCGCGAGGAGCGCCACGAGCGCGCGGTTCGCACCGTCGAGACGATGCTGATGCTGGCGCCCGATCTCGCCGAGCTGTGGCGCGAGGCCGGCCTTCTGCACCGCCAGCTCGGCAATCTGCGGGCTGCCGCGGCCGCGCTCGAGCAATATGTGCTGCGCGCTGGCGATGGTCAGGCCCGCCATCAGGCAGCGGCAATCCTGCAGCAGCTGCGCACCCAATTGAACTGACGGTGTGCCGGGAACGCCCGCGCCGGGAGTCGGCCCTGGCGAGCCTCGGCAGCGGGAATTCCGCAGCGGATTGGGAGGTCGGCATGGGTCTCGCCGTCGCGATCCAGATGGATCCGATCGATACGATCAACATCGACGCCGATTCGACCTTTGCCTTGGCCCTCGAGGCGCAGGCCCGCGGCCACTCCTTGTTTCACTATCTGCCGGCGGCGCTGACACTGCGCGACGGCCGGCTTCATGCCCGCGGTCGGCCGCTCGAAGTGTTCCGCCAGCACGGTCGGCACCATCGCTTCGGTGCCGCCGCTGAGCTCGATCTCGGCGCGATGGATGTGATCCTGATGCGCCAGGACCCGCCCTTCGACATGGCCTACATCACCGCGACCCATCTGCTCGAGCTGCTGCCGCCTTCGGGGCCGCTCGTCGTCAACGATCCGGCGGCGGTGCGCAACGCGCCGGAAAAGCTGTTCGTGCTGCGCTTTCGCGAATTGATGCCGCCGACCCTCTTGACCCGTGACCGTGACGAGATCCGCGCCTTCTGGCGGGAGCACGGCGACATCATTTTGAAGCCGCTGTTCGGCAATGGCGGCGCCGGCGTGTTCCGGTTGCGCCCCGGCGACGAGAACCTGACCGCGTTGCTGGAAATGTACGAGCAAATCCAGCATGAGCCGGTCATGGTGCAGCGCTATCTGCCGGAGATCCGCCAGGGCGACAAGCGCATCATCCTCATCGAGGGCGAAGCCATGGGCGGCGTGCTGCGGGTGCCGGCCGAAGGCGAAGCGCGGGCCAACCTGCATGTCGGCGGCCGGCCGGTCAAGACCGAGCTGACCCGCCGCGAACGCGACATCTGCGCGGCGATCGGCCCGACTCTGCGCGAGCAGGGGCTGGTTTTTGTCGGCATCGACGTGATCGGCGATTGGATGACCGAGATCAACGTCACTTCGCCGACCGGAATCCAGGAGATCGCGCGGCTCGACGGGATTGACCTTGCCGGGCGGGTGTGGGACGCGATCGAGGCGAGACATGCCGCCCGCCGCGATGCATAAGGCTATGCGGCGGATGGCGCGATGTCGCGCGGCGTGCTGCCGGCCGACGCGTGCCGGCCGATCGCATCTCGCGCACAGATTTGCCACAACTCCGAGTGAGCCTGGAAGTCCGCGATACTGTCAGGGAGATCGAGGGTGAGCGAAATCGAGCCGCGGCCGATCGCCGTCACCATCTGCGGGCTCGACGAGCTCGCCGGCCGGGCGAGCGATGTCACCCATGTGCTGTCGATCCTCGATCCGGGGTCACCCGAGCCCGCGGCGTTGCGCAGCTTCGATCTCGGGCGCCGGCTAAAGCTGCACTTTCACGATGTGATCGACCCGACTCCGGGCTGGGTCGCACCCGAACCGTGGGATGTCGAGCTGCTGCTCGCCTTTGGCCGCGATCTCGACGCGCCCCGGCCGGCAGCGGTCGCAACGGCGCCGCACCCGCATCTCTTGGTTCCGCACCCGCATCTCTTGGTTCATTGTCATGCCGGCCTGTCGCGCTCGACCGCGGCGGCGATCCTGATCCTCGCCCAGCGCGATCCGGCGCAACCGGCGCGCGACATTGTCGGCCGCATCATCCGGCTGCGCCCGCGAGCCTGGCCCAACCTGCGGATCGTCGAATTTGGTGACCGGCTCCTCGGCCGCGATGGCGAGATCATCGCCGCGGTGCACGCGCTCTATCAGCTGGCGCTGTCGCGCGACCCGTGGTTGGCGGAAGCGATGATCGAAAACGGCCGCGAACGTGAAGTCCGAGCTGCCGGCAGGTTGCGCTAGCATCGGCTGCCGGGACCCGGGATTGGCCGGGGCGGGCCCGCGCGGGCATGGCTCGCCCGCGATAACCGGATGTGAATGTTCTTATCGCTTGCTAGGAGCACAGCGAGGACAGCAAGATCGCTGCGCGCTTATCGAACAGGACATGAACATGAGACGCATCAACCCCGGCGCCATCGGCGCCATCGCGCTGGTGACGACGCTGGCGGCCTGCGTGGCGCCCCCGCCGGGACCGACCATCCCGGTCATGCCGGGCCCTGGCAAGAGCCCCGGCGCGTTTGCCGCCGATCAGCAGGTGTGCGGGCAATATGCCTACAACCAGACCGCAGCCCGCGCCTACGCCGCCAACAACCAGGCGGTCGGCAACGCGATCATCGGCACGGCACTCGGGGCCGGGCTTGGCGCGGCGATCGGTGCAGCCGGCGGTGCGGCCGGGACCGGGGCGGCAATCGGGGCAGCGTCAGGTGCGGCACTCGGCACCGCCTATGGTGCCAGCGGCTCGGCCTATGCGCAGATGTCGCTGCAGCAGCAATACGATGTCGAATACGGCGAATGCATGATGGCGCGTGGCAACCAGGTGCCGGGCTTTGCCCCGCCGCCCGGCGCACCCCCTTATTACAATGGTCCGCCGCCGCGCTATGGGGCGCCCAGCTATGGGGCGCCCGGCTATGCGCCGCCGGGCTACGGCCCGCCAGGCTACGGCCCGCCAGGCTACGGTCCGCCACCATAACTCCGCCGCTCGGCACGGCGTCGTGCTCGCGGCGACGCCATCGCCGGGACATTCTCGCGATTCAACCGGGAGGGGCTTTACGGTTGTCCGTCAGATAGATCCGCGCGAGCCCGCGACGCCGCGCCAACGACCGCCCCCAGACGAACGCGGCATCTTCCGAATCGAAATGGCGAATTCGCGGCGCCATGCGCGCCGGACCGCTGGGGCTGTCCCATTCCTCGACAAGACTGGCACGCACCCCCTCGGGTGCCGGATCGAGGATCAGGGTCAGCTTAACCACCGGTGGCACCTCGCTGGCTGTTTCCGATCGCCGTCATCGACGATTGAGGCTACACCCTTGCGCAAAGGCTGATCCACAAGGGCGGAGGACGACATGCTGGATTTGCGTATCCGAGGCCGCAAGGCGATCGTCTGCGCGGCGAGCAAAGGGCTGGGGCGCGCCTGTGCGACGGCTTTGGCCCGCGGCGGGGTCGAGCTGGTCATCACCGCGCGCACCGCCGCGACGCTCGAAGACACCGCCGCCGCGATCCGCCAAGAGACCGGTGCCAAGGTGACCCCGGTCGCCGGCGACATCTCGACCGAGGAGGGTCGCGCCGCGGCACTCGCCGCCTGCCCGGCCCCCGACATCCTCGTTAACAATTGCGGCGGGCCGCCGCATGGCGATTTTCGCGAATGGTCGGTCGCGGATTGGCAGAAGGCGGTCAACGCCAACATGCTGACCCCGATCATGCTGATCAAGGCGGTGGTCGACGGCATGTGCGAGCGCCGCTTTGGCCGCATCGTCAACATCACCTCGGGATCGGTCAAATCGCCGATCGCCAATCTCGGGATGTCGAACGGCGCCCGCACCGGGCTGACCGCGTTCTGTGCCGGCATCGCCCGCCAGGTGGCGAAATACAATGTCACGATCAACGGGCTTTTGCCCGGCCCGTTTCTGACCGACCGGCTGCGCTCGGGCATCGAATACGAGGCGCGCCGGCAGAACATCTCGTTCGAGGAGCTGCTGGCCAGGCGCGGCCAAGCCAACCCCGCCGGCCGGGTCGGCGATCCGGCGGAGTTCGGCGACGCCTGCGCCTTTTTGTGCGCCGCATCGTCCGGCTTTATCGTCGGCCAGAACCTGTTGCTCGATGGCGGCGCGTTCAACTCGACGATGGGCTAGCCGGCGGCTTCGACCGCGCTCGGCGGGGCACTGACAAAACCGTTCTCGACATCCTCGGCGATCGCCTCCGCAGCGCGCTCGGCCGGGTCGCCCCAACCCCCGCCGCCGCCCGATTCGAGGACCAGCACGTCACCGGGGCGGATTTCGAGGCCGGTCTCCTTGGTCCGGATCGGCCGCGGCGGCCGGCCGTCGGAATAGAGCGTGTAGCGGTGCGGGCGGCCGTCGCTGCCGCCAAGGATGCCGCAGGCGCCGTGCCGCACGCCATCGCCGGCGGTGTTGGCGAGCGCCGGCTGCGCGGTCTCCACGACCATCTCGACCACGCCGCCAGGGCCGCCGCGAAAACGTCCGGCGCCGCCCGAATCGGCCCGGAATTCGTGCCGGCGGAAAAACAGCGGGAAGCGCACCTCGGTCACTTCGAGACTGCCGAACTTGATCCCGCCCGCCGCCTGCCATTCACCGGCGCCGGGCCAGCCATCGCCGGCCACTGATGCGCCGCCGCCTGGTCGCGCCTGAAAGAAATGCCAGATGAAAGGCTTGCCGCCCGGCACATTGGCGCGCGGATCGCGCCCCTGGATCGCAATGCGAAAGCGGCGGCCCCACCCGGCCATCGCCGCCTCGGGACAGGCGGGGGCCAGCGCCTTGATGATCGCCTCGATGATCTCCTGCCCACAATGGTTGGTGGCGAGTGTCACCGGCATGCCGGGATCGGCCCACACCACGGTCCCCGGCTTGGCGACGACGGTGATCGGACGAAAGGCGCCGTCGTTTTTCGGCGTCAGCGGGTCGATCAGGTAGGACAGCGCTACCACCACTGCCGAGCGCATATTGGCGTAGGACGAGTTGACAAAGCTCGCGACCTGCGCGTCCGACCGCGAAAGATCGATGATAACGTCGCTGCCGCGCTTTTCGACGACGGCACGAATCGCGATATCGACGGTGCCGCGACCGTCATCGTCGAGATAGGCCTCGCCGCGATAGACCCCGTCCTTCCATTGCGCGATCACCGCCCGGGCCTGGCGTTCGGCACCGTCGAGCAATGCCTCGATCGCCGCGTCGGTGACCGGCCAGCCGAATTCCCCGGCCAACGAGAGCACACGGCGCGCGCCGAGATGAGCCGAGCCGATCATCGCTGCGAGATCGCCGCGAAAATCGCGCGGATGACGGACATTGGTCGCGATCATCTCCAGCAAGTCGCGGCGGACCGCGCCGCGGTCATAAAGCCGCAGCGGGGTGATACGGATGCCCTCCTGCCAGATGTCGGTGGCGGCGGCGTTATAGGCGCCGTGCGTCGCCCCGCCGATGTCGCTCTGGTGCGCGCGGTTGATCGACCAGAAGCGCGGCAGCGCCCCGGCGAACACCGGCACAAAGACGGTCAGATCGGGCAGGTGATTGCCCCCGTGGTAGGGATCGTTGAGCAGAAAGACATCACCCTCGTGAATGTCGCCGGCAAAAAACTCGCTGACCGCCCGGGCGGCAAAGGGCAGGGCGCCGACATGGATCGGCACATGCTCGGCCTGGGCGATCAACCGGCCGTCGAAATCACAGATCGCGGTCGAAAAATCACGGCTCGAATTGAGGATTTGCGAATAGGAGGTGCGCAGCATCGCTTCGCCCATCTCCTCGACGATCGCCAGCAGGCGATGCCGGACGACCGACGCCACGATCGGATCAACAGGGTCTGCCATAGCCCTCACCTGAGATTGGCTCGCCTGCCACCGGGCACAGACGAGCTTTGGCGATACCGGACCGCAGCGACCGGCGAGCCGCGCCGCACATGGTCCGGGAATTCACCACGTTGCAAACATTGCCACCACGGCAGCCCCCATCGCCGCGGTCGACAACCAGCCCATCGCCCAAAGCGAGGGTCCGACGATCAACCCACCCATGACCCGGCGTTGACGCGCCATGACCATGATCACAGCCATCAGCGGGACGGCCACAACGCCATTGAGCACCGCCGACCAGAACAGCGCCTTGATCGGGTCGATATCGACCAGATTGATGGCAATGCCGACTAATGTCGCCAGCGCGATCGTGGCGTAAAACGCTTTGGCATCCTTTGGCAGCCGGCTGAGGCCAGTCGGCCAGCCGCAGGCTTCGCCGAGCGCGTAGGCGGCCGATCCGGCCAGCACAGGCACGGCGAGCACCCCGGTCCCAATGATCCCGGCGGCAAAAAGGGCGAACGCAAATTCCCCGGCGATCGGCCGCAGCGCTTCAGCCGCCTGAGCCGAGGTCTCGACGTTGGTGATGCCGTGCCCGTTCAGCGTCGCCGCGGTGGTCACGATGATAAACAGGCTGATCAGGTTGGAGAGCCCCATTCCGAGACAGGTATCCAGCCGAATGCGGCGCATTTGCGCGAGTGCCCCCTCCGGAGCCTCGCGCAAGGCGTGGGCATCCGGATCGATGCGCTCATCCTCGGCCTCTTCCGACGACTGCCAGAAAAAGCAATAGGGAGTAATCGTCGTACCGAGAACGGCGACCATCGAGACGAGATAGTCCCGTCGCCAAAGCATATTCGGCACCAGCGTGTCATGCACCACCTTCGCCCATGGCACATCGACCGCGAGCGCAGCAGCAACGTAAGCGAACAACGAGAGCGAAGCCCATTTCAGGAGCGCAACGTAGCGTTCGTAGCGAATGAATATCTCCAGTAGCGCGCAACCGAGGGCGAAGGCGACGACATAGAGCTTGACCGGCCCGCCGAGCAACAGGCCCAGCGCTGCGCCCATGGCGCCGAGATCGGCGCCGAGATTGATGATGTTCGCCACCAGCAGCAGGCCGACGAGCAGCAGCAGCAGCCAGCGCGGGTAGTGTTCGCGGATGTTTCCGGCGATCCCATCGCCGGTGACCCGGCCGATGCGGGCGCTGATCTCCTGGATCGCAACCATCAGCGGCCAGATGAACAGCATGATCCAGGCCATGCTGTAGCCAAATTGAGCGCCGACCTGCGAATAAGTGGCGATGCCGCTGGGGTCGTCGTCCGAGGCGCCGGTGATCAGTCCCGGGCCCAGAACGGCCAGGAGCCCACGCTTGCGCGCACGGCGCGGCCTCCAGTGATGGGCGATTCGCGCGGCGAGCGGGCGAACCGGCACGGCGCCCGATGGCGGCGGCTCAGGAGTGGGGAGCGTCGGAGTCAATCCTCCTCCAGCGCCTCGGGGAATTCGAGGCGGAACTCGAGCTGCATGCTCGCTCCTTGAAACCACTGCGGCAGCGGCGGAAACCGGCCGACCGCGCGGATCATCTGCTCGACCCGCAGATCGATGTCGGGGTATCCCGAGCTCTGCCCGACGCTCAGCAGCGCCACCGTGCCATCGTCCAGCACCAGCACATCAATGACGGTCTCGCCGCGCCGGTCGCCGATCAAGGAACGGCTCAACAGACCGATATGCCGGCGCGCCAGATAGGCGAGATAGGCGAGGTATTCGTCACGTGTCGCCGCGGGCCCGGGAATATGCGCCGGCCGGGCGGTCAGGCGACCCCATTGCGGCACGCGCCGAACCGGTTCATGCGCGCTCGAAGCCGGTTTGCGCTGGGGTTTCGGCGCCGGCAGCCGGCGCAGTTCGGGCGGTTTGGCCAGGGTCAGAGCGGGCGGTGCCGGCAGCACCGGCGGCGGCGGCAAAAACGCAGTCTCTTGCGGCGCTTCAAGACGCGGTGCCGCGGCGGCCGCCGGCGGCTTGCGGGGTGCGGCCCGCTCGCTGTCGGCCGCGTCGCGCCCCCTGGTGCGCGTGTCGCCCATCGTTTCCGAGGCGATCCGGCCGCGCGGCGGGATCGCCTCCGGTCGTGGCCGCGGTTGCGGCACGCGCCTTGCCGGTGGTGGAGGTGGCGGTGGCTGAAACACCAGCTGCACCGGGATCGGCGTGACTTCGGTGGGGGGATGCATCGGCCAATTGACGAGCAGCAGCAGCGGCAACAGGTGCAGGAGCAGCGAGCCGACCGGCCCGAACGGCCGCCGGCGCTGGATCGACGCGACCGGCCGCGCAGGTTCGGGCCGCGCCGGGCGGCGCGCTGGATCCGGCGCCTCCGGCAAAAACGGCTCGCGGCCAGCTTCGGCACCGATTGGCAATGGCGCGCGCGACAGCGATAGCCGCGGCAAGCCGCCGACCGCCGCTCCGGACCCGAACAGCGGCTCGCTGCGACCCTCGTCGATCGGAACGTCGATGCGAAACACCGGGGGCGGTCATCCAGCCGCGCCGGCCTCGCCCGCGAGCGCCAGCCATGCCGCCTCGTCGAGCAAAGTCACGCCGAGCGAGGCCGCCTTGGTCGCGTTCGAGCCGGGATCGGCGCCGGCGACGACAAAATCGGTCTTGGACGAAACCGCGCTCGTGACATTGGCCCCGAGCGCCTCGGCACGGGCTTTGGCTTCGGACCGGCTCATGCCGGCGAGCGACCCGGTGAAGACGATGGTCTTGCCGGCGAGCCGTGAGGCCGCCTGTTGCACCGGCGCCTCGTATTCGGCAACGGTGATTTCACCAGCGAGATCGTCGAGCACCGCGCGATTATGCGGCTCGGCAAAAAAGCCAATGATGTCCGCCGTCATATCCGTGCCGATCCCGTGGATCTCGACAAGACCCTCACGGGCTTCGCTCGCCGGGTCCTGGGCCGCCTCCATCGCTGCACGCCAGCGGGCCAGCGAGCGGTAATGACGGGCGAGCAGCCGGGCGGTCGCCTGGCCGACCTGCGGAATGCCGAGCGCGTTGATAAAGCGGTCGAGCGTGATCCGGCGGCGCTGGTCGATCGCCGCCACGAGGTTTCGCGCGCTGAGCGCACCCCAGCCTTCCCGCTTGGCAATCACCTCCGGGTCGAGACGAAACAGGTCGCCCGGCCGGCGGATCAGCCCGTCCTCCCAGAACGCCTGGGTGTGTTTGGTGCCGAGCCCCTCGATATCGAAGCTGTCGCGGGCGACGAAATGCCTGAGCCGCTCGACCGCCTGCGCCGGGCAGATCAGCCCGCCGGTGCAACGCCGCGCCACCATGCCCGGCTCGCGCAGGGCGAGGCTGCCGCAGATCGGGCAGTGATCGGGGAACTGGTACGGCTCGGCGCCGGGCGGGCGGCGCTCAATCACCGCCGCGACGATCTGCGGAATGACATCACCGGCGCGCTGGACGATGACGGTGTCGCCGATGCGGACATCCTTGCGCGCGATCTCGTCCTCGTTGTGCAGCGTGGCGCGTTGCACGACGACCCCGCCGACCGTGATCGGTTCGAGTGCCGCGACCGGGGTCAAGGCACCCTGGCGCCCGACCGAGATCAGGATGTCGCGCAGCACCGTCTGCGCCTGCTGCGCCGGGAATTTGTGCGCAAGCGCCCAGCGCGGTGCGCGGCTGACCATGCCGAGCCGGTCCTGCAAGCCGAGATCGTTGATCTTATAGACGACCCCGTCGATGTCGTAAGTCAGCGACGCGCGATCGGCGGCGATGTCGCGATAATAGTCCATTACCTCGGCAACGCCGCGGCACAGGCGCGAGCGCTCGTTGACGCTGAGGCCCCAGCGACGAAACTCTTCCAGCGCCTCCTTATGTGTCGTGGCGAAGTGGGCGCTCGCTTCGCCCCAGGCATAGGCGAAGAATTTGAGCGGCCGGCGCGCGGTGATCGACGGGTCGAGCTGGCGCAGCGAGCCGGCGGCGGCATTGCGCGGGTTGGCGAAGACCGTGGCACCGGCGGCGGCGCGCTCCTCGTTCAGCGCAAAAAACCCGGTCCGCTCCATGTAGATTTCGCCGCGGATCTCGATCACCTGAGGCCAGCCGGTCCCGGCCAGCGTGCCCGGAACGCTCGGAACCGTGCGCACATTCGCGGTGACGTCCTCGCCGGTGACCCCGTCGCCGCGGGTCGCCGCCTGCACCAGCCGGCCCTGCTCGTAACGTAGGCCGAGCGAAAGCCCATCGATTTTCGGCTCGGCCATGACCTCGATCACGTCCTCGGCAACCAGCGCATGATCGGCCGGCCGGCTGAAGAAATTGCGGATGCCGGCAAAGAACTCGCGGACATCGGCCTCTTCAAAGGCGTTTTCGAGCGACAGCATCGGCCGCGAATGAGTAACCTTGGCAAACCCGGCGGCGGGTGCGGCGATCTCCAGGCCGACGGGCATGCTGACGACCACTCGCGTCATCGTCGGGGCACCCAGCGACTCGGTCGGAGGACCCACGCGGGTTGACGGGCTGTCGGCCCGAACCAGCTCCGGGAAACGGGCCTCGATCGCGGCATTGCGCTGCCGCAGCGCGTCATATTCGGCGTCGGAGATCTCTGGCTGAGCATCGATGAAATACAGCCGATCGTGATGAGCGATCTCTGTGGCCAGCTTTTCAAGCTCGGCGCGGGCTTCGGCCTCGCCGAACCCGTCGACCGGCGTGAGTTCGGCCGGTGCAGCGCGGCGGCGTCCGGCACTCATGCCTGGGATCCGGCGAGCGGTCCGCCCGCGATCAGG
Organism: Allostellaceae bacterium; assembly: GCA_050729795.1. Taxonomy (GTDB): domain Bacteria; phylum Pseudomonadota; class Alphaproteobacteria; order ATCC43930; family CGMCC-115725; genus AP-15. The sequence goes on from JBOHME010000082.1 coordinate 13,325, forward strand.
CTTCTGGCGGCGGCGCGGGCTTCGGCGGTCACGGTGCGTCCCGACAGCATGCGGGCGATCTCCTCCTGGCGCGTCTGCGGATCAAGCTCCTCCACGCGCGTCACCGTCGCATTGTCGCCGAGCGCCTTGGCGACCCGCCAATGGTGGGCGCCACGGGCTGCGACCTGCGGCGAGTGGGTGACGACCAGAACCTGCAGACTGGTGCCGAGGCGCTGCAGGCGTTCGCCGACCGCCGCCGCCACGGCACCGCCGATTCCGCTGTCCACCTCGTCGAAAATCAGTGTCGGCACCGACGAGGTACCGGCCAGAACGAGCTTCAAGGCGAGCATGAAACGCGACAGCTCCCCGCCCGAGGCGATCCGCGCGAGCGGCCCGAACGGCGCTCCAGGCACGGTCGCGATCTCGAATTCCACCCGCTCGCAACCCTGCTCGTTCCATTCGCCCTCCTCGCGTGGGTTGAGCGTGGTGCGAAACCGAGCCTTGTCGAGGCGCAGCGGTTTTAGCTCGGCCGCGACACCGGCATCGAGCCGCCCGGCAGCCTCGCTTCGCGCGCGCGAGACACGCTGTGTGGTGGCGACAAATTCGGCACGCGCGGCGGCCGTCGCCCGCGCCAAGCCCGCGGCCACGCCCGCGCCCGTTTCGAGCGCCGCGAGCCGTGCTGCCAGCGCCTGCTGCAAGGCCGGCAGCTCGGCGACCGCGACACGACGCTTGCGCGCCGCAGCCCGCAGCGCGAACAGCCGCTCCTCGACCACTTCCAGCTCGCGCGGGTCGAGCTCGAGGCTGCGCGCTGCGGTTTCGAGGAGTGCCGCCGCTTCGGCGGTCTCCGCGGCAGCACGCTCGGCCGCGGCGAGCCCGTCATCCAAGAGCCCCTGGGCGCGATCACGGGCTCGTTCGAGACGGCGGGTGGCGCGAGCGAGCGCCGCCTGCGCGCCCGACGGGCCATCGAGCTCGCCGATTGCCTCGCTCAGCGTCTCGGCCAGCCGCTCGGCATGCTGCAGCAGGCTGCGGCGCGCGGCGAGACGGTCTTCCTCGTCCGCCTGCACCGAGAGCGCATCGAGCTCCGCGAGCTCGTGCCGCAGCAAATCCTCCTCCTCGGCGCGGACGGCGGCGTTGCGCGCCGCCTCGGTTTCGGCTGCCGCGGCTATGCGCCAGTCACGCCAGGCGCGCGCCATCACCTGGACCGCGCCCAAGTGGTCGGCAAACCCGTCGAGGATCGCCCGATGGTTGTCCGGGTCGAGCAGGCCGCGCTGCTCGAACTGGCCCTGGATCTCGACGAGGCTATCGCCGAGCTGCCGCAGCATGCCGATGCTGGCCGGCTCGTCATTGACAAATGCGCGGCTGCGGCCGTCGGCGCGCAAGAGCCGGCGCAGCACGATCGTCTCGCTACCGGCATCGAGCCCGGCATCATCGAGGATGGCATGAGCCGGGTGGTTCCGCCCGACCCCGAATTCGGCGGCGACCGCGGCTTCCGCCGCGCGATCGCGCACCAGACCGGATTCGGCGCGGCGCCCCAGAGCCAGCCCGAGCGCATCGAGCAGGATCGACTTGCCCGCCCCGGTCTCGCCGGTCAGCACGCACAGCCCCGGACGAAACACCAGATCGAGCCGATCGATCAGCACGATATCGCGGATGGTGAGCCCCAGCAGCATTCCGCCGATGATATAGGGAGCGCGGAGGTCAAACCAGTAAAGGGCGCGATCGAGAGGGTGCGAAGGCGCGTTGCCTGCGCCGGACTGCCGGACCAATCGGCTCGCGGCAGGTGCGGCGACGAGGAATCAACGCCGCGGAGCGCCACTCCTCACGCCGGCCTCAGGCTGGCGTTACGCCGCCACGGGACCGGCCGAACCTCTCCCGTGCCGCTGCCGGCGGCTCAGAACCAGCCGCCAAAGGTGCGACCGACCCAGCTCTGCCTCTGCTGATCGGGCTCTTCGCTGCCCCTCAGCAGGGCATAGGCGTCGCCGTACCACTCGCTTCCCGGATAATTGTAGCCGAGCACCGCGCCGTTGCGCTTGGCCTCGCCGACCAGGCCCAGGGCGAGATCGCATTCGACCAGCCGCTCGAGCGCTTCGGGGACATGAGTCGTGGTCTGGTATTTTTCGATGACCCGCTTGAAACGGTTCATCGCTGCCAGGTACTGGTGCCGATCAAGGTAATAGCGGCCGATCTCCATCTCCTTGCCGGCCAGGTGATCACGAGTGAAGGCGAGCTTCAGGCTCGCATCGCGGGCATATTTTGTTTCGGGAAACCGGCGAATCACGTCTTCGAGGGCTTTGAGAGCGAGCTCGGTGGTTTTCTGATCGCGTCCGACATCGACGATCTGCACGTAATATGAGATCGCCTTCAGATAATAGGCGTAGGCGACGTCCTGATTTCCCGGATGCAGCTGGATAAACCGGTCGGCAGCGATCACCGCCTGGTTGTAATCCTCGGCTTGATAGAGCGCGTAGGCCGCCATCAGCTGGCTCTTGGTCGCCCAGATCGAGTAGGGATGCTCGCTCTCGACATCCTCGAAGGTTTTGGCCGCCTGCTCGTAGCGCTCTTCGACCATCTGGTCCATGGCCTGATTGTAAAGGTCATCGACCGGCTTTTCGATGTAGGCGTTCTTCTGCACGCCGCCACACGCGGACAGCAGCAATGTCAGCACCCAGGGCCAGGGGCCTAGCCACCGCAAACCGCGCCACGGCGGCCGCGGCCGGCCGGTGAGATCGGGCGAGCCGGGGTCGGGTGCTGCTGACGACATCGCTGTCCGAATCGCAATCAGGCTCGGGCGAGCCGGTCGCCGTCCATCTCGCTCAACCCGCCCGCCCCGGCGAACCCCGGGCGATCGAGCGTCGAGCGATCCAGCGTCGGGTGCTCGGGTGCCGGGGGGCAGATCGTATAGGTCCACGCCTCGGGATCGGCAAACAGCGTCGCCAACAGCAGCCGGTTGTGCGTGTGACCGGAGCGCATGCCGCGGAAATGACCGATGAGCGGCGCCCCGGCGAGATAGAGATCACCCACCGCGTCGAGCACCTTGTGGCGCACGAACTCGTCGCGGTAGCGCAGGCCGCCGCGGTTCAGCACCTGGTCGCCATCGACCACGACGACATTGTCGAGCGAGCCCCCGCGCGCCAGCCCTGCCTGCCGCAAATGCGCCACCTCCTCGCTGAGGCCAAAGGTCCGCGCCCGGCTGAGCTCGGCCTTGAACGATTCGGGAACCACGACCATGCTGAAGCCCTGCTGCCGGATCACCGGGCTTTGATAATCGATCTCGAAGCTCATTGAAAAGAGCTGGCCCGGCGACAGCGATGCCGAGGCACCCTGGGCGACGACACGAACGGGCTTGAGCACCGCGATCGCGCGGCGTACCGCCGGCTGCTCGGCCACGCCGGCACATTCGATCAGAAACACGAACGGGGCGGCACTGCCGTCCATGATCGGCACCTCGGGCCCGTCGAGCTCTACGATCGCGTTGTCGATCCCGGTCCCGGCGAGTGCTGCCATCACGTGCTCGATCGTCCCCACGCTGGCACCCGCGTTATCGGACAGCTTTGTGCAACGCGCCGACTCGACCGTGTTTTCCCAGCGCGCTGGGATCTCGCGGCCGATATCGGTGCGCCGAAACACAATCCCTGTCCCCGGTAGCGCCGGCAACAGCCGCATCGCCACCCGCCGGCCAGAATGAAGACCGATCCCCTTGCAACCGATTACAGTCTTCAGCGTCTGTTGCGACGGACCCGGGATTTCCCCCAACATGCCACTGGCTTCTCGAACGCTGACCCCCGACGGGCCAAACCCTAGCGGTGACAGCGCGTTGCCTCAAATCACTCTTTATTTCTGATTGTTGCACCGTTCGGGAAGATATTTCGTTCTCTCTCAGAAGGTTGCCGGGTGGCACCGCGGGATCCGGCGCCACTCGTGCCTCGCCGCGTTCAGTTCGCCTGACGACGCAAGAACGCCGGGATATCGAGCAGATCCTCCTCCTTGGCGTTTGGCCGCTCTTCCGGTTCGAGCGAAGCGAGCCGCGGCTGCGCCGGCTTGATCGCCGGTGGGATCGGCTGGCGAGCGGTGCGCTCCAGTTCCGAGGCGACCGGGCGCGCGCGCCCGACCCCGGTGACCCGTTCGATCAGGCTCGGCACCCGCCCTTTCGGCTTTGGGGCCGCCTCGCGCAGCGGCGCCGTCACCGGCACCGCCGGCTGGGCCAGTGGGACCGAGCGCGCGGGGCCGGCATCGACCGGTTTTGGCGCGATAAAGGCGCCGCCGCGCATCGCCACACTCTCGGCCGCATCGGCTGCAGCCGGCGCCGCCTCGGTCTGAGCTTCGGCGCGCAGCGCATCACGGTTCGCTTCGGCCGGCTCGGCCGCGTTCTGGGTCAGCACCGGCAGGGTATAGTCGGCCCCGACCGCTTCGCGCTGCGGCGGCAGCGGCGCTTCGCGGTTGCTGACCAGGCTGATCTGTGGTCGTGACTGGGTCAGCGCCTCCGCGTCGATGCCGGTGGCGACAACCGAGATTCGCATCCGGCCGGCAAGCGTTTCGTCGAAGGTCGAGCCGAAGATGATGTTGGCGTCGGGGTCGACCTCCTCGCGGATGCGGTTGGCCGCCTCGTCGACCTCGAACAGTGTCATGTCCGGGCCGCCGGTAATGTTGATCAGGACCCCCTTGGCGCCCTTCATCGACACGTCTTCGAGCAGGGGGTTCGAGATCGCCGCCTCGGCGGCGTCGATCGACCGGCGGTCGCCCTCGGCCTCGCCCGTACCCATCATCGCCTTGCCCATCTCGCTCATCACGGTGCGGATGTCGGCAAAATCGAGATTGATCAGCCCGGGCATGACCATCAGGTCGGTGACCCCGCGCACCCCGGAGTGCAGCACGTCATCCGCCATTTTGAATGCGTCCGCGAAGGTCGTGCGTTCGTTGGCGACGCGGAACAGGTTCTGGTTCGGGATGATGATCAGGGTGTCGACGAATTTTTGCAGCTCCTCGATGCCGGCTTCGGCGATCTTCATGCGGTGACTGCCCTCAAAGTGAAACGGCTTGGTCACGACCCCAATCGTCAAAATGCCGGTT
>JBOHME010000083.1:0-18241 GCA_050729795.1 Allostellaceae bacterium
CCAGGTCTACGTAGCTGAAAAGACTGCCGCAAATCTCGTCGTCGCCGCGCATCGCTCCCCCCATCCCCACCCCAAGGGAGCAGAGTACGCGAAAGCGGCAAGCCCTTTTTCAGCAGCCTGCTAGACGACGAGCGAATCAGGCCCCTTAGCCTTGCTGGATAAAAAGCCGCCCGCAGCCGGAGCTGCGGGCGGTGTCGTCGCTGTTAGGCCGAACCACTAAGCGTGGTTGGCGTGATAGTAGGTGTTACGCAGCACGCGGCCGGGGAGGGCACCCGTATGCTTGCCGTTCTCGATCAGCACCTTGCCGTTGACGATCGTCGCCATGATCCCCTGCGCCGGCTCTTTCACGCGCCAGCCGCCCGCCGGGAAATCATGGACGATGCTTTCTGGCAATGGGCGCACCGTGTCGGGATCAAAGATCACGATGTCGGCCGCCATGCCCGGGCGCAGCAGCCCGCGGTCGTAAAGACCCAAGGCCGAGGCTGAATCGAAGGTCAGCCGCCGTACTGCGTGCTCGAGGGTCATGATTTGCTTGTCGCGCACCCATTCCGACAAGAGCCGCGTCGAATAGCCGTAGCCGCCGTGGAACTGGACATGCGCGCCGCCATCCGACAAGCCGACGATCGCATTCGGATAGGTCAGAATTTTGGCCATCGCCGCGTCGTCGACATTGTTTTCCGACTGCATCAGACCGGTATCGAGGTGTTCTTCGACGACGAGATCGAGGAAGGCATCGATGACCCGCTTCCCCTGCTCCTTGGCAATCCGGCCGATCGTCTTGCCTTTGAGCCCCTGGTTCTTTTCCAGCACCGGGGTCTCGACCCACATGTAGTTGTACCATTCGCGCGAATAGCTGGCGGCCGGCACCTGCACCTTCTGCTCGACGACCTCCGCGTGCAATTTTTGCCGGATCGCCGGGTCGGCATAGGCTTTCAGTTTTTCGTCGTCCGACGATAGGAGGATCGGGTGCCAGGTCGGTGAGCCGCGGAACACCTGGCAGTTGCGCATCGTAAAGCTCTGCGTCGTCCGGTTCGGGCTGCATAGCGGATAGGCCCGGATGCCGGCTTTCGAAGTCTCCTCAACCCGCGCCATGTGCTGCTTCCAGGCGTCGGGCTCGCGCACGGTCTGGCCGAGATTGTTGTAGATGACGGTCCGCCCGGTCGCCTCGCTCAAGCGCGCCATCAGCCCATTGTTGAGCTCGGCCGCGCGGCCGCCGCCCGATTGAATGATGCCGGTGCCCATCTCGCGCAAAACGTCGCCGAGCGCGAAGATTTCCTTCTCATCGGCCCACAAGGCTGGGATATGCACGCCCTGCGGGTCGTAATGGCCCTGGTTGCGCGACACCGAGAGCCCGAGCGCGCCCCCCTTGATACCGTCGCGCACGACGTCCTGCATCTTCTTGATTTCGTCGTCGCTCGCAGTGCGCTTCTGACATTCGTCGCCCATCACGTAGTAACGGACGGTCGAATGCCCGATCAGATTGCCGACATTGACGCCGAGATTGTGGTCGAGCCGCTCCATATATTGCGGGATCGTCTCCCAATCGACCTCGACGGTGTTCAACACCTCCATCGGGATCGCTTCGACATAGGAGAGAAACTCGGCAACGCGCTTGGCCGAGCCCGGCCGCACCGGTGCGAGCGACAGCGAGCAATTGCCGAATACGACGGTCGTGGCGCCATGGTCGGGCGAGAACGAGCACAGCGGGTCCCAGGTGACCTGCGCATCGTAATGGCAATGATTGTCAATAAAGCCGGGCGCCACGACGCGGCCTTCGGCGTCGATCGTGCGCGTCGCCGGCCCCGAAAGCTTGCCGAGCTCGACGATTTTGCCGTCCTTGATCCCGACATCGCCGCGAAACGACGGACTGCCCGAGCCGTCGACGATCCGGCCGTTTTTGATCAGCAGGTCATACGCCATTTCCATCCCTTTCTTCAGGGTTGCGACCAACACCCCGCGTGCCAGTGCAGAAGTGTACCACCCGCTGTCCGAGCCTTACAAAAATTCAGCGGCCGGCCTCTAAAAAATCCTCTGAGCCAAGGTGGCCAAAGCCGAGCCGGCGCGCTGCGCGTAGAGCCTGCCCTCGGCGCCGCTCGGGCGACCGGTCTTGGCCGCGCGCATCGGCCTCTACCCCCTCAACAGCGCGCGCAATGCGGCTATCGCACGGCGGCATGCTCGTAATCTGCTGAGGCCGGATTTTCGCTCTATACTTGGCCGCGGCGGCAGCGGCCATTGGAAGGGACGGGCAATGATCGTCGGAAGCGGCGAGTATCGATATCGGGTCAACGCCGACTGGGCGAAGTTGCCCCCAGGCTGGACGTTCAAGGAAGTCGGCGGCGTCGGGGTCGACAAGAACGACAATGTATACGTGTTCAACCGCGGCGAGCACCCGATGATCGTGTTCGACCGCGAAGGCCGGTTTCTGCGGTCCTGGGGCGAGGGCCAATATCCGCGCCCCCATGGCGTCCATGTTGCTCCGGACGACACGATGTTTCTGACCGACGATGGCGGCCATTTCGTCCGCAAGGTGACACTCGACGGCAAGGTCCTCTTGGAGCTCGGCGTGCCGGGCAAGCCCGCACCTTATATGAGCGGCGAGCCGTTTCATCGCTGCACCCACACAGCACTATCGCCGCGCGGCGATATTTATGTCTCGGATGGCTACGGCAATTCGCGGGTGCACAAATACACTCCCGACGGCAAGCTCTTGATGTCGTGGGGTGAGCCCGGCAGCGGGGACGGCGAATTCAACATCGTGCACAACATCTGCTGCGACGCCGATGGCTGGGTCTATGTCGCCGATCGTGAGAACCATCGCGTCCAGGTGTTCGATGGCAACGGCAAGTACGAAACCCAATGGCAGAACCTGCATCGGCCGTGCGGGCTGTGCATGCCGTATGGCCATCAGCCGATCTTCTATGTCGGTGAGGTCGGCCCCGCTGCGGCGGTCAGCCGGGACATTCCCAATCTCGGCCCGCGGGTCAGCATCGTCGATCACCAGGGCAGGCTGATCGGCCGCTTTGGCGATACCCCGGCCGGGACCGAGCCTGGCAAGTTCCTGGCGCCGCACGGGCTGGCAGTCGATTCGCGCGGCGATGTCTATGTCGGCGAGGTGTCGTGGACCGCCTGGCCGCAAATCTATCCGGGGAAACCGCACCCGGCCGATTTGCGCTCGCTGCAGAAGTTCGAAAGGGTCAGCTGAGATGGATCGTCGCCGATGGGGTGTGGAGGCCGATGTCGTCGTCGTCGGGTTTGGCGCAGCGGGGGTCGCCGCCGCAGTTACCGCGCACGAGCTCGGCGCCCGCGTGGTCATGCTGGAAAAAGCGCCCGAAGGCGAGGAGGGCGGCAATACGCGGGTCGCCGGACAGGGTTATCTGAACACGTCCTCGGCCGACGCGGCAGCGGCGTATCTGACGGCGTTGTGCGGTCCCTATAGGGTGCCGGAGGCGATCGTGCGGGTGTGGGCGCACGAGATGGGCCGCAACAACGCCTGGCTCCAAAGCCTCGGCGGCGATCCGCAGGAGCATCAGCATCCGCCGGTCGGGATCGAATTCCCGGACCTGCCCGGCGCCGATTGCGTGCACAAATTTCATGACGGGCCGACCTACGGCTACTCCTACACCTGGAAACGGTTCGAGAGCCTGGTCAAAGAACGGCCGATCCGGGTTCTCTACGAGACCCCGGGCAAGGAGCTGATCCAGCACGATGCGACCAGGGAAATCCTCGGCGTGCGCGCCCGCAGAGGCGAGAAGCCGATTGACGTCAAAGCTTCGAGGGGGGTGGTGCTGACTTGCGGTGGCTTTGAAAACAACCAGGAGATGATCCGCAATTATCTTCCCGGCATTCCCTATTGCTATACGTCCGGGTCGCCATACAACGAAGGGGATGGGATCACGATGGCGATGTCGGTCGGCGCCGATCTCTGGCACATGAACAACTACGCCGGCCCGTCAATGGCTCTCAAGGTCCCCGAGATCCGCACCAGCTTTTCGATGCAGGCCTTGCATTACAGCAAGGAGATCGCCGGCGGCATGATCGTGGTCGGCCCGGATGCCCGGCGCTTCACCGACGAGAAATACAAGACGCGCCACGGCAAGATCCCGGTCAATGGCTGCTGGCTGCCGCTGTCTACCCCCTGCCCGATGTATCTGATCTTCGACCATGCGATGTTCTCTGCGGGTCCGCTTTATGACAAGCACCCGAGCCATGGCTGGACGCAGATCATCGAGCGCTACGAATGGAGCCCCGACAACAGCGCCGAGCTCGCCAAGGGTTGGATCAAAACCGCCGCCAGCCTGACCGCGCTTGGCGCCGTGCTCGACCTCGACCCCGCCCGGCTGGCGCAAACAGTGGCGCGGTGGAACCGCGATTGCGATGCCGGCCAGGACCGCGATTTCGGCCGGACCCTGATGCTGTCGCCGATCGTCGCGCCGCCTTTTTATGCGGTCGAGCTGTCGCCGTCGATGCTCAACACCCAGGGCGGTCCGCGCCGCAATGAAAAGGGGCAGATCGTGCGCCCGGATGGCAGCGCGATCCCTCGGCTCTACAGCGCCGGCGAACTGGGCTCGATCTACAGTTATCTCTACCAGGGCACCGGAAATATCGGGGAGTGCCTGGCATTCGGCCGTGTTTCGGGGCGCAACGCGGCGGCCGAAATGCCGTGGGAGTAGCTTGACGAACTCTACGCTGCCGGGCCATTTGCCGCCGGTCTGTTTCATGATCGTATCGATACCGCCGGATCTGCCGAACAATCTGGCAAGCTGTCACCAAATATGACATTAGGCTAACGCTTTCTCAACTTTGCAGTTGGTAACGTTCCGCTTCGCCATTCCGGCGGTCGGGACGAGTTTGTGAATCTTCGATCCGACAGCCGCGGCGCTGCTGCCACCCGGCTGTGAGGATCGCGATGAAATCAACTATTTTTTCCGGCGCCGCCGCCGCCGCTTTTGTCGCAGCGACTCTAATGGCCGCGCCGGTCGCCGCCGAGCCCGCCGCCGCTACCGACGGGTTTCGCCATCTGCCGATGCAGCCCTACCGCAACCGCGATGGCAGCTTCATGCGTCTTCGCGGCACGATTACGACCTCGAGCTGGTCGGGATACGCGGCGACCGCTGCCGCACCTTACACCAGCGCGTCGGCGACCTGGCAGGTCCCGAACGTGACCTATGACGGTGGCCAGACGCCCTACGGCTACGAATACGTGTTCAACTGGGTCGGGGTTGGCGGTGACGGCGATGCGACCCTGATCCAGATCGGCACCGAGTCGGTGGTCTCGACCGCCGGCGTCACCTCGTTCTACACGTGGTACGAGCTTTATCCCGCGGTCAGCGAGCCTGCCGGGCTGACCGTAAAGCCCGGCGACATCATCACCGCGTCGCTGCAATGCACCGCCGCCTGCTCGCCGTCGCAGAACCAGACCTGGCAGCTGACCTTGTCCGACGACACGACCGGGGCGGCCTGGACGCAGAGCTTCCAGTACCAGTCGAGCATGGCCTCGGCCGAATGGATCACCGAGCCGCCATACTACAATGGTTATCTGCCGCTCGCCGACTATGACCAGGCGACGTTCGATCCGGTCACAGCCAACGGCACGAACCCAAACCTCTCGCTGGCAGCGAACGGCATCATCGCGCTCGACCAGTGGGGCGAAACTTCGAACCCGTCGGCGCCGGCGAATGGCGACACCTTCAGCACCTGCTGGGGCAGCGGCTTGTTGACGCCCTGCACCGCCGGCTCCTTCACGACCCCGCCGCCGGTGGTTACGGCCTCGCTGTCGGCCAATCCCAAATCGATCAGCGCCGGTCAGTCATCGACTTTGGCATGGAGCTCGACCAACGCTACGTCGTGCAAAGGCAGCGGTTTTACCGCATCCGGAACCTCCGGCGCGGCCGTGGTGTCACCCGCGGTGACGACCTCCTACTCGATCACCTGTACCGATGGTTCGGATCCGGCGACAGCGATGACCACGGTGACCGTCAGCTCGACCGGCGGTGCGACGTGTCACGGCAAAAAGAAGTGCGGCTGAGGCCGACGGCTCAGCCACCGGTCCTGTCCGCTCCTCCCAGCGCAAACGGGCACGACCCAAGGATCGTGCCCGTTTGGCTCGGCAAGATGTGTACGTCTTACACCGCTTTGCGGCGCCGCCAGACAAAACCAAAGATCACGAGCGCGCTTCCAACCAGCGCCAGAGCGCTCGGCTCTGGAACTACAGGCGGGCCGCCGGCGCAGCCGGGGGTTCCCGGAGTGCAGGCGGCGGCAGCCGCCACGAGGTCGGGGCCAGTGCCGAATGAAATCGAGGCGGCCGTGATCGTCGTATCAGCGGTAACGCCCGGAGCGTCGATGACAAACGTCGCCGAATCCATAATCGAGGGGGCATGAGCCGATACGATCGAAGCATTTGCATTGGTATATGGCGACGGCCCGAGGATCAGCTCGATGGGCTTGCCGCCGGGCGATCCGGTTCCGGCAGTGGCGATAAAAACGTCGCTGCCCGATAGAGCCGCCCCCCAGTGTGTGGTGGCGGTGCTGCCGGTCGGGACGGCGGCTCCCCCGACGATATTGACGATGGTTCCCGTGCCGCTGGTGAACGTCACCGAGGTTGGGGTGTTGCTCAAGGTCAGCTCGATGTCACTGACCGTCTGACCCGCACCCGTCGGGTTCTGCAACAAGCTCTCCAGCAGCACGGTGATCGTGTTCGTGCTGGTGGTAATGGTGGCAGCTCCGGCTACCGGACCGTCAGAGTCAGAACCGGACGCGCTGTAGGAGATCACCGTCGCGTTGGCCACCCCTGCCGCGGCGAGCAGCGCCGTGGCAGTCACCGCTCCGGCGAGGGCTCCGTAGAATTTCCGCATGAGATATTCTCCTTCCAGCGCGCATTCGCCGGCATGCCCGGGTGCATGCCTCCGGCGACCACGGCGCTGCGCTGGTTGAAGCAAAGCCTGTGCCAAATATCTTAATCCTTTGGAGGATTTTCGAAAAAATAGTTAACACAACTGATCGGGAGCTCCTGCTGTCAAGGATTCCGACGCCTTCTCACGCCGGGCTTCCGTTATCGATCGTGCGATATCGACGGCAGTTATGCAGAAATCGAGAATTCGATCGGCTCCATCTGCCCGGACTGCGTCATAAATCCTTATCTCGGGAAACTCCATTTCGCGCGCTATTGATCACAAAATTTGAAATCTCCTGACACATTCTTGGTAAGCCAGTGGATAATCGGTGGTCGCACTTGGCAAGTCGTGCCCGCAGAGCGTCCTGGTAAGGACGGTAGAGCGCGCGGTCGCCCAACGATCAGTGTCGATCCGAAATCGGATGTGTAAGGGAATCCGACATTCAGATCGGCGCGCTGCGTCGTGATAGTCGAAAGTCGGCCCACATACCCAACCATCGGCTGAGGTTGGCGACTCCGCCGCGCCGCGCCGCGGTGTCATTTTTGCGCCGCGCCTGGGCCACCGCGCTTGGCCGCGGCGCGCAGGTCCGGCACGACGCGGCGCCGCTTGACGCGATGGCTACGGCAACCGACACTCGCTCCATGTAAAAAGCGGGAGAAACGATGAGCGAGCGCGAAGCCGATGCCCTGGTCCCGCGCCGCCGGCAGATCCGGCTCAGTCCCGATGAGCAGGCGGCGTTTTTGCGCGATCACCCGAAATGCGCGCTGGCGACGATCGACCCGCACGGATTTCCCCATGTCGTGGCGATGGGGTTTTATGTCGCGGACGGCGCCTTCTACATGACCTCCTATGCAAAGGCGCAAAAGGTCCTCAACATCCGCCGCAACCCGCACGTCGCGCTGATGATTGAGACTGGGGGCAGCTATGCCGAATTGCGGGGCGTCATGGTCCGCGGCACCTGCGAGATCATCGACGATCCTGACACCGTGCGAGCGGTGATGGCGCATCGTCGCAACGCCAATCCCGACAGCCCGGCCGGGCCGCGGCGCTCGCTCGACACCGCCCCGAAGCGCGTCGTCCTCAAGGTCACCCCGCTCAAGACCGTCAGCTGGGACCACCGGAAGCTCGGCGGCCGCTACTGAACGCGCGGCTCCTCGTGCGGCGGCGCGGCAGCGGTGGTCCTTGCGCTCGGGTGCCGCGCTCGGCAAAACTCGGTGCGTCGCACTTGGCGTCCAGCGGAGGGGTATATGCGCGTCGGATTCATTGGCCTCGGCATGATGGGCAAGGGCATGGCGGCCAATTTGCAAAAGGCCGGGCACGATCTCGTCGTGCACGATCTCTCCCGTGCCGCGGCCGAGCCATTCCTGGCGAACGGGGCGGTCTGGGCCAATTCGCCAAAGCAGCTGGCCGAAGAGAGCGAGATCGTCTTCACCTCGCTGCCGGTGCCGGCCGATGTCGAGGCGGTGGCGCTCGGCGCCAATGGGCTGATCGAGGGCATGCGCCCCGACACCGCGTTTTTCGACATGTCGACGAATTCGGTGGCGATGGTGCGCAAAATCCACGCCGCCTTCGCCGCGAAGAACCTCTATATGCTCGATTCTCCGGTCAGCGGTGGCCCCGGCGGTGCGGCAAGCGGCCGGATGGCGATCTGGGTCGGCGGTGACGAGCAGATTTTCAACCGCCACAAGCGCGTGCTCGATGCGATGGGCGATCAGGCCGCCTATATCGGGCCGATCGGCGCCGGCTCGATCGCCAAGCTCGTGCACAATTGCACCGGTGCGGTCATGAACATCGCGCTGGCCGAGGTCTTTACGATGGGGGTCAAGGCCGGGGTCGATCCCGTCGATCTGTGGGAGGCGGTGCGCCAGGGTGCCACCGGCCGGGTGCGCACCTTTGACCGGATCGGCGCGAGACTCTTGACCGGCAAGCACGACCCGGCCGATTTCGCATTGCGCCTGTTGCACAAGGATGTCGGGCTCGCGGTCGGTCTCGGCCGCGAAGTCGGGGTGCCGATGCGTCTTGCCAACATGGCCTATGAGGAATTGACCGAAGCCATGAACCGCGGCTGGGGGGCGCGCAACAGCACCGTCGGCCAGCTCTTGCAGGTCGAGCGAGCCGGCATTCCACCGCTCGCCGCCGATCCGGCGCGGGTGCAGGCGGTGCTCGACGCCGACAAGGAGAAATAGGCCACTCGCGCGTCCGAGGGTGCGGCTTCGGCTCGCCGTAATGCGCCGAATCTCCGCCCTTGGGCCGAAGCCCGCTGCCGCCGCGCCGAATTTTTCGGGCTCGGGGGCCGCCACGATCCGCGCGGATTTGGCCCCCGCTCCCGACGCCCTCGGGCTGCGCGCCGACGCGCTCGGCTTTGGCGAATCGGCCATCATGGGGGTGGCGGGCAGCGGACCGGCTTACAGTGTCGCGGCAACCACCGCGGTGCTGGTCGGCGCCGTCGGCGGGCTCGCACCGGCGAGCCTCTTATTCTGCAGCCTGATCATGTTCGGGATCGTCTTCGCGTTCCGGCATTTGAACCAGCGTGACGCAAATGCCGGCGCTTCCTATTCCTGGCTCACCGAAATCTTTTCGCCGGCTGTCGGTTTCTTTGCCGGATGGTCGGTGATCGTCGGCTCGGTCCTGTTCATGGTTTCCGGCACATTGCCGGCGGCCGTCGGCACGCTGAAGCTGCTGGTACCCGGCCTCGTCGATGATCAGCGCGCTGTGACACTGGTGGCGGCGGGCTGGGTAATCGTCATCGGGATCATTGTCGGGAAGGGGATCAAGCTCAGCAGCTATACGCAGATCGCGTTCACCGCGATCGAAGTCGCAGTGCTGACGCTGCTGATCGTCCTCGCCTTCGCCAGCCCGGCTGCCGCACCGGCACCGCGCGGCGCGGCCTGGTCGCTGATCGGGAAGGGGTTTACCCCGGGCCTCTTCGCCGCCGGCGCCGGCATCGCGCTGTTCGCGTTCAGCGGCTGGGATGTCACCGTGAACCTCAATGAGGAGACCCGCGACGGCGCGCGGATCGCGGGTCAAGGCAGCATCGCCGCGGCGGCGGTCACCGCTGTGCTGCTGGTCGGCTTTACCGCTGCCGCGCTGCGGCTGCTCAGCCACAGTGAAATCGAGGGGGCTGGGGTCGATGTCGTGTTCGCGCTGGCTCAAAAGGTGGTGCCCGATCCCTGGGATTATCTCGCCGTGATCGCGGTCATGCTGAGCACCGTGGGAACGCTCGAAACCTCGATTCTGCAATTCACCCGCACAGTTTTTGCGATGGGCCGGGACAACGCGCTGCATCCACGCTATGCGCGGCTGCATCGGACCCATCGCACCCCGTGGCTGGCGACGCTGATCATCACGGCGCTGGGCCTGCTGCTGCTGCTGCTGTCTTCGCTCTTGCCGGGGATCAAGACGGTCGTCGGCGATTCGGTCGATGCGATCGGCTTTCAGGTCGCGTTTTATTACGGGCTCGCCGGATTGGCCTGCGCCTGGCATTTCCGCAGGGAGGCATTGGCCGGTCCCGGCCGGTTCATCTTTCTGTTTGCCTGGCCGCTTGTCGGGGCCGGCTTCTGCCTTTCGATCGCGGTTTACAATGTGCCGAGCTTTGACCTGGCGACCAACATCATCGGCGCCGGCGGCATTGCGATCGGCATCGTGCCGTATTTGTGGAGCCGTTTGCGTTCGGCCCGCGGCGATGTTTATCGCCGCCAGCAGGTGTAACTGACAGCGGAGGTTCGACGGCATCATGATCAAGCGGTTTCATGCCCTCTATGTCGGGCAGATTGCGCTCGACAATATCGGGACGGACGGCACGCCGGCAAACGACCGAAGCTATCCGAATGAGCGTCTGTCCGAAGTCTTCGCGACCGCGCGGGACATCGCCCGGGTCATGGACGAGGAGGGCTATTACGCGCTGTGGACCGCCGAGCACCATTTCCAGCGCGAAGGCTACGAGTGCCTGCCCAACCTCGTCCAGCTCGGGCTGTGGCTCGCAACGCAGACGCGGCGGCTCAAATTCGGCTGCGGTTTCAACATCCTGCCGATGTGGCACCCGATCCGGCTGGCGGAGGATTACGCGATGGCCGACATCGTCACCGATGGCAGGGTGATCCTGGGGGTGGGCCGCGGCTATCACACCCGCGAGGTCGAGACGCTGGGTGGCCCACTGCTCGACGCCGAAGCCAACCGCGAAATCTTCGAAGAAGGACTGCAGCTGCTGCTCAAGTGTTTCAACGAAGAATCGTTTCGGCACAAGGGCAAGTACTTCGAATGCCCGCCCAAGGTGCCGTATCGCGGCTATCAGCTCGAAGAGATCACCTGCGTGCCGCGCCCGAAACACCTGCCGGTCGAGATTTGGATGCCGATCGCCAGCGGCCGGACCATCGACATGATGGCGCAATACGGTGTCAAGGCGATGGTGACGTTGAACGGCGAGAAGATACTCGACGATGTGGTGCGCGCCTATCATGCCGCCTGCCAGCGCCATGGCCGCGACGTCGCGCTCGGCGAGGACATGATCTGGGGCGCCGGTCTTTACCTGGCGGGCAGCCGGGAAGAGGCGATGCGGCGGCTCGAACCCTCGCATGACGAGCGCTTCAAATGGTTCGCGCCGTTCGGCTTTGTCCGCTACGCCGATGCAGAGGGCCGCACCTGGGGCACCCCCGGCGCGCCGGTGCGGGTACCGTCGCTCTCCGATGGCGTGGCGCAGAAGGCGTGGTTCTGCGGCACACCGGCCGAAGTCATCGACGGCATCAAGTCGGTCGAGGCCAAATATCCGGGGCTCGAGGATTTTATGATCCATTGGGCCGAGGGGCTCGGCCCCGACGAGTTCGCCGACCAATTGCGCCGCTTCGCCCGCGAGGTAATGCCGGCCTTCAATCGCGGGTAACCGCCAACCCTTCGGACTGTTCAAACCGCCGGCAACCGTTCGACCGCCTGGTCGATTGCGCCCGCATCCGGCATCGCCCCCTGCGCGCCGCAGGCGAGACAGGCGAGCCCGGCCGCCGCACTCGCCCGCTGCAGCGCCATGTCGAGCGGCGCATCGGCGTTGAGCGCCGCCGCCAGCACGCCGACAAAAGTGTCGCCGGCGCCGGTCGTATCGACCGCAACGATCGGCAACGCCGGCACCCTCAGCGTGGCACCTGCGGCCAGATAGGCGGTGGCGCCGGCCGCCCCGCGGGTGACGATCAGCGCGCGGCGCAGCCGCGCCGCGATCGCTCCCGGCTCTTCCCCGAATGCGGCCGCCTCGCCCTTGTTGGCGACGAGAAAATCGATATCCTGCAAAAGATCGGCGTCGAGCGGCATCGCCGGGGCGAGGTTGAGCATTACCAAGGCGCCGCGCGCCCGCGCCTGTCTTATGACAGAGGCGCTCTCGACGAGCGGCACCTCCATCTGGGCGACCAGCACCGTGCCGGGCCCGAGCCGCCCGTCCGGCACCTCGCCGGCGCGCACGGCCATGTTGGCGCCCGAAGCGACCGCGATCAGATTCTCGCCGCCAGCTGAAACCATGATCGCGGCACAGCCGGTCGGCTGCGCGACCCGCCGCACCAGGCTCACATCGATCCCGGCGCGCTCGAGCGGGTCGAGCGCCACGGCGGCGAAGGCATCCTGGCCGACCGCGCCGACCAGGATCACCTCGGCCCCGGCGCGCCTCGCGGCCAGCGCCTGGTTGGCACCCTTGCCGCCGCCGAGCAGCCGGTAGTCACCGCCGAGCACGGTCTCGCCCGGCCCCGGCAGATGCGGCACCGGCACGGTGAGATCGACATTGATCGAGCCGAAGACCAAGATCATGCGAGGATCCCTTTTGCAAAGTCGGACGATTCGGCCGGGAGCACGGGAGGAGCATCACCATGAGACTGAACGGCGCAACCATTCCGCAAGCGATCGTCGAGCGGGTTGTTGCCCGGCGCGGCGCCGAGCACTGTTTCGCCGATCTCGATCCCGCACGAACCGCACTCGTGGTGATCGATCTGCAGCACGCGTTTATGACGGACAAAGTGGGCCATGCTGTCTGTCCGGCGGCGCGCGACATTGTGCCCGCGGTCAACCGCCTCGCCGCGGTGGTGCGCGAGACCGGCGGCGGGGTGTTCTGGGTGCAGATGACGCATGACGAGCGCTGTCTCGACGAATGGTCGGTCGCCTTTGAGATATCGACCCCGGAAATGCGCGCAAAGCGCATCGCCGCCCTCAGCGAAGGCGGGGAGGGCCATAAGTTGTGGCCGGCGCTCGAAATCCGGCCGCCGGACGAGATCGTCAAGAAATACCGCTACAGCGCGTTCCTGCCGGGGACCTCGGATCTGCCGGAGCGGCTTCGTGCGCGCGGCTTCGACACGGTGCTGATCACCGGCACAGTCACCAATGTGTGCTGCGAAAGCTCGGCGCGCGACGCCAACATGACCAATTTCCGCACGATCATGGTTTCGGATGGCAACGCCGCCAACAATCAGGCGGAGCACGACGCATCGCTTGCCGCCTTTTACGCCAGCTTTGGCGATGTGATGGATACCGATATGATCATCGCCAATCTGCGGCGGGCGAGAGCGGCGCGCGCCGCGTGAACGGCCCGATCGGCAGCAGGAGGAAACCATGAGGGAAAACCGGGTGAAGCGCATCCTGCGCGGCGGCGGGTTGGCGCTCGGCACCCATGTCGGCGGCATCCCGGACCCACAGATTGTCGAAATCATCGGGCTCGCCGGGTTCGACGCCGCGTTCATCGACATGGAGCATACGAGCTTCGACCTGCACGATGTGCAGGCGATGGTCGTGGCGGCCGAGCGGGTCGGGATCACGCCCTTGGTGCGCACGCCGGGCTTTGACCCGGCCTTTATCCTGCGCCTTTTGGACATGGGAGTGCAGGGCATCCAGGTCCCGCATGTCTCGGATGCGGCGATGGCGCGCGCCGCGGTCGAGGCGGTGCGCTACCCACCCTTGGGCGAGCGTGGCATGGCCGCCGGCAGCCGTGCCGCCGAGTTCGGCCGCATTCCGCTGGTCGAGCACATGGCGCAATCGAACCGCGAGATCCTGCTTGCCTGCATGATCGAGGACATGGCGGCGGTCGAGCGGATCGACGAGATCGCTGCGGTCGAGGGAGTGGACCTGCTGGCGGTCGGCCCGTCCGATCTGTCGCGCTCGCTGGGCGTCAGCGGCACGCCCGATCATCCGCGGCTGGTGGCGGCGATCGACCGGGTGCGCGCCGCGGCCAAGAAGAGCGCCGGCGCCCGCCTCGCCCTGCCGTTGAACCACGCCGCCTTCCCCCGCAACGCCGCACAGCTCAAAGAATTGGGAGCGGGCTACACCAACTGCGCCCCCACCCCCGAGGCGCGCTTGCTGAAGTCGCTGCGCGAGCAAGCCGACGAAGCCCGCAAAATGCTCGGCTAGGGCCGCGGATAACCGGCCTTGTGTAGTCCCTCCAGCATGTGAGCGTGGTCCTCCGGACGTATCCATGGCACGCCCTGGCGGACAAACATTTCGAACGCGGCCGGGGCGA
Source organism: Allostellaceae bacterium (assembly GCA_050729795.1). GTDB lineage: Bacteria > Pseudomonadota > Alphaproteobacteria > ATCC43930 > CGMCC-115725 > AP-15. The sequence goes on from JBOHME010000083.1 coordinate 14,365, forward strand.
TCGCGATGGCCTTCGCCAGCACCTGTTTCGCCTCGTCGGTCCGGCCGAGCTGGCCGAGCGCGGCGGCGAGCCAGCGGTAGCTGTGGGGATAATCCGGATATGTCCGGATCACCTCGTTCGCCATCTCCACCGCGGGCTCGTACTCCCGGCAATAGTAGAGACCGAGCGCGATTTGATTCAAACGGATCACTCGTTGCGGGCCGCGCGGATCAAGTCTGATACTTCTCTCGAGCGACACAAGCCCTTGCTTCGGATTTCCTGAGAACACCAGAATCGCACCGAGCACGCCATGCGCAACGGCGAGGTTCGGGCTGGTCGCAAGGGCGCGCTGCGCCTCGGCGAGACCAGCCCCGTAGTCACCCCGCCGATAAAGGGTCGCGGCGAGGATCGCACGGGCATCCGAATTTGCCGGGTCGAGCGCCACCGCCTGGCGGGCCAGCGCCTCGATGGTGTCGGCCGCCTCGGCAAGGCGCCCCGCGAAATCGGCCGCCGTCGCACGGGCGATCGCGAGGCCGGTGTAAGCGCCGGAAAAGGTCGGGTCGAGATCGATCGCCTGCTGCAGAAATTTCATCGCCAGCAGATTGTCGTCACCGGTGGCCTTGCGGATATGCCACAAGCCGCGCTGGTATGCCGCCCAGGCATCAAGGCTGTCCGGCGGCTTGCGCATGGCGCGCCGCAGCTCGGCGTCGGCAATCGCCGGGGCGATCGCGATCGTCACCGCCGAGGCGATTTCGTCCTGCACGGTGAAGATGTCGGCGACGTCGCCGTCGTAACGCCCGGCCCAGAGCTGGTTGCCGGTTTCAGCCTCGACGAGCTGCGCGGTAACGCGGATCCGACTGCCGGCTCTGCGCAAGGCACCCTCGAGCACATAGCGCACACCCAGCTCGCGCCCGACCCCCTTCACATCGACCGCGCGCGCCTGGTAGGTAAAGGACGAGCTTCGCGCGATAACAACCAGTGAGGGATACCGCGACACCAGCGTGATGATGTCCTCGGCAATCCCGTCGGCGAAATATTCCCGGTCGGGATCGCCGCTCAGATTGAGGAACGGCAGCACCGCGAGCGACGGCTCGTCGGGGACCGCCAAGCCTCGCGCGGGAGCAGGCGTGGCGACGGCGGCGGGCGCGTCCGGCGGGCGGAGCAGCCGGTAGCCGCGCCCCGCCACGGTCACGATCCAGCTGTCGCCGTCCCCGTTTGGCGTGAGCGCCTTGCGCAGCGCCGAGATGTGGACGTGGATGTTGTTCTCGCCCACGAACACGCCCGGCCATACCCGCGCCATCAGCTCGTCTTTGGTGACGACCGCACCCTCGGCCGCGGCCAGCACACAGAGAATGTCGAGCGCCCGGCTGCCGAGCCGCACCAATGCTCCGTCGCGCCGCAGCTCGTGCCGCGCGAGGTCGAGCCGAAGCCGTCCGATGCTGATCTCGTCCGCGATCATCGGATTGCGCCGTTCAGAACGATTCAGCTTCTGAACCAAAGACCTTAATCGCCGCGCCGGCTATCGTCCATCTCTTCCTGCTTGGAGCTCGGCAGCTCGCGCGTTTCCAGGGCGCCCGGAAATCGCCGAGCTAACCCGGACAATTGTTCATCCTTGCCGCGGAGGGAGGCATGAACGCTTGGGTTTCATTCGGCCTCGACGCCGCCGTAATTCTGGCGTGGCCGGCCGACGTCGAGCGCAGCCGAGTATTTTGTCAAACCAGAGTGTAGCGGATTGCTTACCTGCGTCCAATCGCGCGGGAGGCATCTCGACGACGCCGGCACCGCCTTCAAAATCACGCCCGGAAATGCATGGCTTTACTACGCCTCGGCATCTATGCGAGCGCGCGATTCAACATACGATTTTCACCAGCAGAGGGGGCTCTCCGATGCGCAACACGCTTCCGTTCTTATTGGGCGCGCTTGGCTTAGCAACGGTGGCGCTGGCGTCAGACCCGGGCCGGGCCGCCACGCCCACGCTGACGACGCTGGTCAGCTTCTACAGCCTTAATGGCGCAGGACCCGAAGCCGGGCTGATCGCGGACGCCAAGGGCAATCTGTTCGGCACGACGGCTTTGGGCGGCGCCAACGCTATGGGCACGGCGTTCGAAATCCTCAAGACAAAGAACGGCTACGACACTTCGCCCACCACTTTGGTGAGCTTCGACGGAACCAATGGCTCGGAGCCACACGCCGGCCTGCTCGCCGATGCACGTGGCAATTTGTTCGGTACAACCGAATTTGGCGGCGCCAGCAATAAGGGCACGGTATTCGAGATCGTCAAAACCAAGCACGGTTACGCCAGCACGCCCACCATCCTGGTCAGCTTCGACGGGACCCACGGGGCGATCCCGGCCGCCAGCCTGATCGCAGACGACCAAGGCAATTTGTTGGGCACGACCGACAACGGCGGGACGAATAATCTCGGCACCGTGTTCGAGATCGCCAAGACCAAGGGCGGCTATGCCAGCACTCCGACGCTCCTGTTCAGCTTCGACGGCGCTCACGGGGCGAACCCGTTAGGCGGCTTAATCGCCGACGCCAAAGGCAATTTGTTCGGCACGACATATTTCGGCGGCGCCGGCAATGACGGCACCGTGTTCGAAATCGCCAAGACCGGCCAGGGCTATGCCGACACCCCCACCGTTCTGGTCAGCTTCAGCGGCGCGAATGGCGAGAATCCAGGCGCCGGGCTGATCTTCGACAGCCACGGCAATCTGTTCGGCACGACAGTAAGGGGTGGGGCGAACGGATATGGCACCGTATTCGAGATCGCCAAGACCGAAAACGGCTATGCCGATGCCCCGACGACGCTGGTCAACTTCAATCTCGTTTTCAGCCCCAACAATGGCGCCTATCCTCTCGCCGGCCTGATCGCCGACGCCAAGGACAATTTGTTCGGCACGACCGCCAATGGTGGTGCGGCTGGCGTGGGCACTGTTTTCGAGATCGTCAATACCGCGAACGGCTACGCCGACACCCCGACGATCCTGGTCAGCTTCAACGGGTTCAACGGCTCGGGACCCGCCGGCGGGCTGCTCGCCGATGCCAGCGGTGATCTGTTCGGCCCGACGACAACCGGCGGAGGGGACAAGAAGGGGATCGTGTTCGAGCTTACCAGCAGCGGCTTTGTCCCGCTGGCCTTTGCCGGGGCGCCGGGCTCGGCGGGCTGTTACGGGCAGAGCGTGCTTTCATTGCTGCAACAAGACCAGAACCTCGATGTTGCAGCCGCCGCGCGCGGGCTTGATCGGGCTGAAGCTTTGCAACGCGCGATCCTCCGGTATTGCGCACCGTCCGCGCGGTAGCCGGGGCGGCCCACGGCGGGCTCTCTGATTTCGTGGGATCGGCGGCGGAGCGGGTTTGTTGCAGCCACACCGGGGGTCTTCCCGGAACAGGGAAATTCTACGGAAAGAGGAGTTCGAAATGCCCAGGACACTGTCAGGGTTCGCGGCGGCAGGAGGATTGGCGCTCGCGGCCTTCGCGCCGCACCTGTCCAGCGCCGCCACGCCGATGCTGACGACGCTGTTCAGCTTTGACGGCACCAATGGCGCCAATCCGGATGCCCCGCTGATCATGGACGCGCAAGGCAATTTACTGGGCACGACCATGACTGGGGGTGGGACAACTGCGGAGTGTTACGGCGGGTGCGGCACAGTTTTCGAGGTCGCCAAGACCGCCAATGGCTACGCCAGCGCCCCGACCACCCTCGTCCGCTTCGACGCAACCAATGGTGCTGGCCCGAGCGCCAGCCTGATCGCCGATGCCGAGGGCAATTTGTTCGGGACAACAACCTACGGGGGCAGCGGTGCCGAAATCAATAACGGCAATGTGTTCGAGGTCGCCAAGACCAAAGACGGCTACGCCAGCACTCCGACCGTCCTGTTCACCTTCGATGTCTTGG